>CAKUSI010000317.1 GCA_934678955.1 uncultured Austwickia sp.
CTGCGGATCTCGTGGCATACCGAAGGGCCTTCCAGGTGCGGGACGGGGGATCGCGTGCCGCACCTTACGGCACGGGGGGGACCGTCGTCAGGGGGATGGGCACCTCATCCATGGGGCACGTGAATCGTCCGTCGGATGGTCCTTGGGTGCGAACCCTTCGAGCACGTGATGGTCACGTGGCCGACCCTGGACACTGCCGTCGTCCGGCCGCTCGTCCGGCCAGAGAATCAACGGAGGTGCGCTCGCGTCGTCAGCCGTGAGCCATCGAGACGGGCTCGGCACCTGCCTCAAGCAGCACGAGAATGCGATCGAGGTCGTCCGGGTCGGCGAACTCCACCGTAAGCTTCCCCCGTCGACGTCCCATGGCCACCACGACCCGCGTGTCCAGCCGATCCGCCAGGCGCGCAGCGATGTGTTCCAGCCGCTCGTTGGGCGGGGCCGGCTCGCGGGTGCGCCGCTGCGGGGCGAGGCCGGCGTCGCCCAGTGCCACGATCTCCTCGACGCTACGGACGGATAATCCCTCTGCCACGATGCGTTGTGCGAGCCGCTCCATCGCCGCCGGATCGTCCAAGGCAAGCAGCGCCCGAGCATGTCCAGCCGACAGGACGCCGGCAGCGACGCGCAGCGCCACCGCCGACGGCAGGCGAAGCAGCCGCACCGTGTTGCTGATCTGCGAGCGAGATCGCCCGATCCGGGTGGCGAGTTCCTCCTGCGTGCAGCCGAAGTCCTCGAGCAGCTGCTGGTATGCCGCCGCCTCGTCCAACGGGTTGAGCTGGCTTCGGTGCAGGTTCTCCAGGAGCGCATCCCGCAACATGGCGTCGTCCGGCGTCTCCTTGACGATGGCCGGCACGGTCGCCAGGCCTGCCGCTCGCGCGGCTCGCCATCGGCGCTCACCCATCACGAGCTCGTACGAGACCTTCACTGCACGCAGGCCCGCGGACGCTGTCGGCTCAGCGGCGTCTGACGACTCCCCTCCGGATCCCACGGCCGGACCGGCGGCATCAGGGGCACCCGCTCCCGCACCAGGAGCGCTGTCGATTCCCCGCGCGAGGTCTTCGGGGCCGACCGGGCGGATCACGATGGGCTGCAGCAGTCCGACGCCTCGAATGCTCTCGGTGAGCTCGGCGAGTTCGTCCTCATCGAAGACGGAGCGCGGCTGTCGTGGGTTGGCCCTGATCGACTCGATGGGCACTTCTACATATCGAGCCCCCGGCACAGGCTGGAGCGCGTCCGATTCCGCGTGGTGTTCGGCGTCGTCCTCCGAAGCAGCGACCGCCTGCTCGGTGCCCGCTTGCTCGCGCGACGGATCCGCCTCCGGTGTCGCTCCCAGGCGAGACCCCACCCCTTCCGGGCGCGGCAGCTCGCGCCGCTCGGCCGGGAACTCTCCCGCACCGTCCGACCCGAGGCCGCCCACGTCCGGTGCGTCATCCGGGCCGAAGACCTGACCCGCCGTGGGGCGGAAGGACTCCCACGACGGCGCATCGGAAGGTGCCCCTCCCACCGTCGGCGTCTGTCGCACGGGGTCACCGGCCCGGTCGCGAAAGAACACGTCAGACGGGCGCTCCGCGTAGGCCTGCGGCCCCGTGGGGATCAGCGCGCCAAGTCCCCGTCCCAAGCCACGTCGCTTCTCGCTCATGCGCCCACCTCTTCACGTCGGGCCGCCAACTCGGCGGCTGCTTCCGCGTACGACAAGGCACCGGTGGAGGTGGGGTCGTACGTCATCACGGTCAAGCCATGGCTGGGCGCCTCCGAGATCCGAACCGACCGCGGGATCCTCGTACGGAAGACCTCGGCAGGGAAGTGCTCTCTGACCTCGTCGGCGACCTGAGAGGACAGCCGCGTGCGGCCGTCATACATGGTCAGGAGGATCGCCGAGACACGCAGCGTGGGATTGAGGTGGCGGCGGATCATCTCGATGTTCTTGAGGAGCATCGACAGACCCTCCAGCGCGTAGTACTCACACTGGATCGGGATCAGGACCTCGCGACCCGCAACGAACGCGTTCAGCGTCAGCAGTCCCAGACTCGGGGGGCAGTCCACCAGGATGTAGTCGAGGGCCTGATCACCCACGGTGTCCAGGAAGGCGTCGATCGCGCGCTGCAGACGAGTCTCGCGCGCAACGAACGAGATCAGTTCCACCTCAGCGCCCGCGAGGTCGATGGTCGCCGGAACGCACCACAGGCCCGGGACGTCCGGGCAGGCGTGCACGACGTCCGCCAACGGGGTGTCTTCGATCAGCACGTCGTAGATGCTGGGAATCCCCGGGCGGTGCTCCACGCCCAGCGCGGTGCTCGCGTTCCCCTGGGGGTCGGTGTCGATCACCAGAACGCGCAGACCACCTTGGGCCATGGCCGCGGCCAGGTTCACGGCGCTCGTTGTCTTGCCCACGCCGCCCTTCTGGTTCGCCACCGTGATCACGCGCGTGCGACGAGGACGCGGCAGACGCTCGGTCGTCGACGTGTCCCCGAGCCGCCGTGTGGAGGACGGAGAGTCATGGCTCGCCTCGGGCGTTGTTTCACGTGAAACATCCGGCGTGACAGGACCGTCCGCGTCAACGAGCATCCCCGGTTCGTCATCTCCCGGCGCCCGGTGACCTTCGACGTGGTGGGTCGGCTCGGTCGATGTGGGGCCAGGCGCGCCCGTCGACAGGCTCACCTCCGAAGGGAGCTCGTCAGGTGCCGAAGCCACGAGTTCGAACTCACCTGGCTGATCCACCGGCTGGATGCTGTCCCGGTCGGCCGCCCCTGCATCGCCTTCCTCACCCACCCGCATGACGGGCACCTCAGGGTCGGTGTCCAAGGGTTCGAACTCGCCGGGTTGGTCGACGGGTTGGATGACGTCGTTCGCCGCGGAGGACGAGCCTTCCCGGTCTGAAGAGAGGTCGTGCGGAGAGGCGGAGTCGCTCGGCGCGAGGTCTATTGCCACGCCACCATGGTCAAGGTCGGGGACCCCGGGCTCCCTCTCCGGCGCTTGGTCTTCCGCGTGGAAGAGACCCTCCGCGAGATGGCCATCCTCCGCGGCGTCAGGTTCGGCTTGCTCTCGTTCCCCGTCCAGGGCGGATTGGCGCTTCACCCCCGCAATCCCCGCCTCCTCCGGCGCGGTCGAGGAGCTGTCGGCTGACCCCGAGCCATCCGATCCCCCCGGAGCGATCTGATCCGACGCAGAAGTGGTGACGATCTCCGGCCATCCGAGCCGGGTGGTCGACACATCTGGAATGCAGGGCGCAGCGGTCGGCCAACCGAGACCGGCCGCTGGGGATTGGGGCATCGTGAAGGGCTCCTCGCTCTAGCCGCGGCCGCTCGGCCTCGATCCAACCCACCGTAGCGCGGGGAGTCCGCCGCGCCGTGGAGCCTCTCGGCGGTGTGGATGAGCGATCCGAGATGACGCGCTGCGCCGCCCGAGGCAGCGGCCTCGCCCACCGCTTCCGCGACCTCTGCGGTCGCCGAGACCTCCGAGCGCGACGCTCCCCCCGGGGCCCGACCGGGGCTGAAGTCACTCTTCGCGTCGTGCTCGTCTGCCGGAGCGACCGCGACCACGTCCGCCGGTCCGCTGGGGCTTGCCAGAAGATGACGCCCCACCTGACCCACGACCGGAGCTGCGGCTCGGCGAGCGCCAGCACTCCACCACGATCGTCGGTGGCTCGACCACACCTGCTCCGACGCTTCGCACGACCGCCTCGTCAAAGCCCGCCCGGGCGAGCGCGGTACGGTCCTCATCCAACTCCGCCGCCGCCGTGCTGCCCTTGAGCGCCAGCAGGCGGCCGCCGGGGAGCACAACGGGAGCGCACCAGGCGGCCAACCGTGCCAGACGGGCGACCGCTCGCGCCGTCACGATCCCGGACGCCTCCGACGCGGGAAGGTCCTCGGCGCGGCCCCGGTGGACGGTGACGTGGGACAGGCCCAGGTCATCGATCGAGGCCGTCAGCCAGCGCACTCGCCGCAGCAGGGGCTCTACGAGGTGCACCTGAAGATCCGGCCGAGCCAGCGCCAGCGGAATCCCGGGAAGCCCAGCCCCCGAACCCACATCGACCACGCGAGCACCTTGCGGGATCAGCTCTCCGGCCACCGCACAGTTCAGCAGGTGGCGCGTCCACAGGCGCGGCACCTCGCGAGGGCCGACCAGCCCGTGCTCGACACCGGTCGAGGCAAGAAGGGCGACGTAATGCCTGGCCACCTCGAGCCGATCCCCGAACAGGATCCTCGCGGCCTCGGGCGCGGACCCGTCGACGGGGTCGACCGCAAGCGTCGGCTCAGGGTCTGCCACCGTCAGGCGGGATAGACCACGACGAACCGTCCGGGCTCCACCCCGTCGGATTCGCTGACCAGACCAGCGGCCAGGATCTCGTCGTGCGCCACCTTTCGCTCGAAGGCGGTCATCGGCTTCATCTCGACCCGCTCCGCCCCCGCCCGGATCTCGGCGATGGCCTCGCGGGCCTCTCCGATGACGACGCGACGACGGCCGGCCCGGTGACCCGCGACGTCCAGCATCAGGCGGGATCGGTCACCGGTCTCGGCCTGAACCGCCAAGCGCGCGAGTTCCTGCAACGCCTCCAACACCTTGCCGTCCTGACCGACGAGACGTCGAGGGACTCGGCCCTC
>CAKUSI010000318.1 GCA_934678955.1 uncultured Austwickia sp.
CGTGTCGGCTGGCGAGCGACCCGGCCACCGCCCACAGGCAAGCCAGCGCGATGAACCCGGCCACGAAGAACGCCACGAACCAACCGATCGGCCCGCTCAGCGCGGTGACGTACTCCTTGTACGGGGTGAGCTGCAGCCCGATCAGCCCCGCGCCGACGAACAGCACCATCTGCCCGAACGCCAGGACCGTGTTGCCCGCCACCTTGCCGACCAGCAGCGAGCGCAACGGGATCGCGCTTGCGATGATCTCCACGATGCGGGACTGTTTCTCCTCGACCACGCTGCCTGCGATCGCCATCCCGAACAGCAGCGACACCATGTAGAAGAGGATCGCCAGCGCGAAGCCCGCGATCATCCGCACGATCATCTCCGTGCCACTCCCGAGCAGCACCTCGGTGCCGACCTGGGTGCCGGCGAGCAACGCGGGCACGGTGGTCCCCGCCGCCGCCGCGTTGCGGGACATGGCGTCCTCGCGGACCACCTCCCGGGTCGCGTTCAGCAGCGACGTGCTCGGAGTGTCGTTCTTCGTCACCAGCGTCCAGCCGTCGGCTCCGCCGCGCAGCCAGGCGTCCGCGCCCCCGTCGGTGACCGCGAAGCGGGCCGCCGCGTCGTCCGCCTCCCGGTGCACAACCACGGTCGTTTTCTCATCCTGTGCGTGCATGAGGGCGCCGACCTGCTCCGCGATCGACTGGCCCTGCGCGCTGGTGACGGAGACGTGGTGCTCGCTCGTCCGGTTCGCGAGGAGCCCTTGCGCGCCGAACGCGACCAACATCAGCACGATCGTGGACAGCGTCGAGATCAGGAAGTTCTTGTCGGTCAGCCGCACGTGGATCTCGCGTGCGGCGACGATGGGCCAGGCGGCCCCCACCGTGGCTTCTTGCTGCTCGCCGCTCATGCTGTTTCCTCGCGCTCGTCGGACTCCCACAGCTCGCACATCTCGCCGCTCACCTGCCGTACGCGTCCTTCCTCGCCGCTCACCTGCCGTACGCGTCCTTCCTCGCCGCTCATGCGGTCACCTCGCGGTAGATCTCCGAGAGCGTGGGCACGATCGGCCCGAACGAGCGGACCGTGCCGCGGCTCAGCGCCTGCGTGAGCAGCTCCCGCTCCGCGCCCGGGCTGAGCAGCTCCAGTAAGACAGTCGGCCCCTCGACGTCCGCGACCGCCACGCCCGGCAGCTCGCGCGTCCAGCCCGCGTCCGAGTCGAGGACGAGCCGGTGGCGACGGGTCGCCCCGGAGCGCAGCTCCTCGACCGAGCCAGTGGCGACGACTCGCCCCTTACGCAGGACGACGAGCCGGTCGCAGAGCCGCTCGACCAGGTCGAGCTGGTGGCTGGAGAACAGTACGGGCACGCCGTCACGCGTGTGCTCCCGCAGCAGCCCCGCCATGGCGTCAACAGCATCGGGGTCGAGCCCGGAGAACGGCTCGTCGAGGATCAGCGCGACCGGGTGGGCGAGCAGCGCGGCGATGATCTGGACCCGCTGCTGGTTGCCGAGGCTCAGCTTCTCGACCCGGTCCTTCGCGCGCTCGCCGAGGCCGAAGCGTTCCAGCGCCTCCTGCGTCGACCGGCGAGCCGCGCCCGCCTCCATCCCCTTGAGTCGGGCGAGGTAGACGAGCTGGTCGAGCACTGGCTGCTTGGGGTAGAGGCCGCGCTCCTCGGGCATGTAGCCGAACTGTCGGCGGTCCGCCGCGGTGATCGGGTGCCCCTGCCAGCGCACCTCGCCGCCGTGGATCGCGAGCACCCCCATGATCATCCGCATCGTCGTCGTCTTGCCGGCGCCGTTGCCTCCGACGAATCCGACCAGCTGACCGTCGCCGGCCGAGAAGGTGACCCCTTCGACCGCGGTGATCTCACCGAATCGCCTTGTCAGGCTGTCGACTTCGAGCATCGCGGGATCCTTTCCGCCGTTCGTTGCGCTGCCATCGACACCAAGGTAGACGGCGGGACCGACAGGGCGGATCCACCGCGGGGCGGAGATCCCGCTCGGACTCGGCGGCGCGACCCTCCCCCTGGCGGCGGAGTCGGCTGTCCGCAGGCGTCGAGGTCCCCGCTCAGTCGGCGTCGAAGTCCGCGCCGGCGAGCCCCACCTCAAACGCGACCACGACCGCCTGGACCCGGTCCCGGACGCCGAGCTTGGCCAGGCAGTTGCTCACATGGGTCTTGACCGTCGCCTCGCCGAGGAAGAGTTCTCCGGCGATCTCCGCATTGCTGCGGCCCCGGGCGACCAGGGCCAGCACCTCGCGCTCGCGCTCGGTCAGGCGGGCCAGGCGCGGATCCTCCCGGCGGGCGTGAGCGCGGTCATGGGGGTGCCGGCGCCAATTCTGGCTGTTCGGCGCCGCACCGGCCGAGCCAGCCGGGCCAGGCCTGCCTCCCGAAGACCCGACGGTACGCTCGGGCGCCCCGCCCTCCCTCATACCGCCGTCCTTGCCGCCGTCTCGGCCCTGCACGACGGACGGCGCGGACCCGACCAACTGCGTGATCACCCGCCGGGTCACTTCGGGGGCCAGCAGCGCGTGACCGTGCCCGACGGCCCGCACGGCGTCGACCAGATGCTCGGGCTCGGCGTTCTTCAGCAGGAACCCGCTGGCGCCCGCGCGCAGGCCGTCGAAGAGGTAGTCGTCCCGGTCGAACGTGGTCAGGATGACGACCTTGCCAAGGTCCTCGGCCACGATCTGCGCCGTCGCCGCGATCCCGTCCAGCACGGGCATCTGCACGTCCATCAGGATCACGTCGGGGCGCAGCTCCCGGGCCAGGACCAGGGCCTGCACGCCGTCCGCCGCCTGCCCCACGACGGTCAGGTCGTCCTCGACGGACAGGATCATCGCGAAGCCGCTGCGGACGAGCTGCTGGTCGTCCACGAGCAGCACCCGCAGGCGGTCGTCCCGCGCCCCGTTCATGTGCGCCTCGCTCACGGGCGTTCGCCCCTGCGCCCCTCGACGAGCGTACGCGGCGCCTCGGTGGGGCGTTGGAGGGGGAATCGGACTCTGACCCTGTATCCGCCAAGGAGCCGCGGCCCGGCCTCGACCGACCCGCCGTGCGAGGCCACCCGCTCCCGGATGCCGAGCATGCCGAGGCCGGTGCCTGTGGTGGCGCCGACCGGGCGGCCGTCGTCGACGACCTCGACCTCGACGTAGCCGGCGTCGCCCGGCTCGACGCGGACGGCGACGTGGGCGTGGGCGGCGGTGGAGTGCCGGCGTACGTTCGCCAGCGATTCCTGCACGATCCGGTAACAGGACAGTCCGAGCGGGGGCGGCACGGCGGCCGACCCGCCCGGGCTCGTCTCGACCAGGTCGAACGTGACGGTCAGGCCGGGGGCATGGGCCGCCTCGGCGAGGGTGACGATGTCCGCCAGGCCCGGCTCGGGCGCCCGGTGCTGCTCGCCTGTCTCGGCACCGCTCTCACGCAGCGTGCCGAGCAGCGCACGCATCTCCCCCACCGCCGCGCGGGAGGACGCCTCGACGTGGGTGAGCGCCTCGGCGGCCGCAGCGGGGTCGCGCCCGAACACCCGCCGCGCGCCGGCCGCCTGGATGCCCATCACCGACACGTGGTGGGCGACCACGTCGTGCAGCTCCCGGGCGATCCGCAGGCGCTCGTCGACGACCGCCTGGTCGCGCAGGTGGCGGGCCTGGCGGTGAATCGTGACGGCCTGCTCCTGGATGGTGGCCAGGTGCCTGGCGCCACGCCACTGAGCGCGCCCCCACAGGAGGGCGCCGCCGAAGTACACGATGTTGATGACGAAGCTGTAGAGCACGACGGCCGTGACCGGGCCGATCAGGCCGGGCCGGGCGCCCTCGCCGACGTCCCGCAGAGCGGCGTCGAGCGCGTTGCCGAACGCGAAGTCCCAGGCGATCCACCCGAACATCAGCGTGAGGAGACCGAGCACCGCGAGGCTCAGCGCCTGACGGTCCCGCGCCCACGCCACGGCGGAGCACAGCGAGAAGAAGTAGAGGATCTGCATCGGGAACTGCACCATCACCGAGACGACCCAGACGCCCGCGACGAACATGTGCCCGAGCAGCAGGACCATGACGCTGATCGGGAAGCGCCGCCGCCAGGCGAGGGGTACGGTGCCGGCGAGCACGGCGGCGTACTGTTGCCAGACGGGCACGTCCAGCCCCTCCAGCACGCCCATCGACCGGGTGAGTTCGAGCCCCACCACGACGAACACGAAGAACCCGCCGGCGATCACCGCGTCCTTCCGCATCGCCCCGGCGGGCGGCGCGGGTCGCTGCCAGGGGTCGTCGACGTCGAAGAAGTCCCCCAGCCGCTCCAGGCCCGCCCATCGGTTCGCTGCGCGCATACCCACAGACGGTACGGGCGCTCCGCCGTTACCGGCTCCCCCTGCAGGTGGAGAGGTCGCGGTGCGGCGCCGCACCCGCTCCGCCCCCCGGGGGACGCCCGCCGGGCGGCCGACCCGACCGCTCACCACCGTTGCTCCGACCGCTCAGCACAGATCCGACGGACATCCGGTGCGCGGGGCTCACCGTTGTCGGTGCCGTCCGGTAGAAAGGGCGACAGCCCGATACGAGGAGGTAGAGGGCGACAGCCCGATACGAGGAGGTAGAGGGCGACAGCCCGATACGAG
>CAKUSI010000319.1 GCA_934678955.1 uncultured Austwickia sp.
AGCTTCGACCGGTCGACCTCGACGAACTGCCCCTGCGGTAGGACGCCGAGCGCTTGGTAGAGCCGTGCGAGGAGTCGGGCGATCGTCGTCTTGCCCGTGCCGGGAGGGCCGACGAAGCGCAGATGGGACAAGTCGGGGCGGCCCGCCTCGAGGCCAAGGTCGCGGCGTTGCTTCGCGAGGCGGACGTCCGCGAGCAACACCTTGACCTGCTGCTTGAGCTGCTCCTGCCCAACCTGCTGCTCAAGCTCGGCTAGCACGGCCTCGACCGACTCGGCATCGTCGTGAGCGGCGCCGTGACCGATCTTTAGCTCATCGCATGAAGCCGTCACATCCTCCGAGAGGAGGGTCGTCAGTGACTCTACGTCGTACGTTCCCGAGGCGCTGATTCGTACGTCCCGCTTAGCGGCTGCTGTCTCGATGACGTTCCGGACGACGCGGGCGTTGCCCCACTGCGCGTCGACGAACCGTCCGCCCTGCTCTGCGCCCTTCAGTCGAGTACTCAGCGTAACAAGGGCCTCGGCGGCGAGGACGTTGCCAGAAGCCGTTGCCATTACTGCGCCGATCTCGACGAGTTCATCGACCGTGTAAGGGATGAATGTGACCGTCGAGGCGAAGCGGGACTTGACCCCCGGGTTGGCGTTGACGAAATGGCGCATTTGGTCGGTATAGCCAGCGGCGATGCAAATGAACTCCCCGCGCCTATCTTCAAGCGCCTTGAGAAGGACATCGATAGCCCTGCAGCCGAACTCGTCGTCACCTAACGCGTACGCCTCGTCGATGAAGAGGACTCCCCCGATGGCACGCTCGATCGCCTGTGTCGTCTTCTCCTCGGATCCGCCGATGTGCGCAGCGACGAGTCCGGCCCTGTCGACCTCGACGACTTCTGCATTCGTCAGGACTCCGAGAGCCCTGAAGAGCTTGGCGATGAGGCGAGCGACCGTTGTCTTCCCCGTGCCAGGCGGCCCAGAAAAGATCATGTGGCTGCCGAAACGTGAGGGCGGCAGACCCCGGGCGACCCGCTCCTTATTGAGTTGCGCCTGGGTGACGAGCTGCTTGACCTGCTCCTTGAGCTGCGGCTGCCCGGTGATGGCGTCGAGTTCTCTCAGGATGCTGTCGATGTCGTCGGGCGGCGTCTCGCGGACCAGCCGGGCGGTCTCTGGTGCGGAGCTGGGAGTCGGGCGTGGTGCGCTCTCCGACCCGCGGGCCAGGTCAGGCGCCGCCACGACCCAATACACGACGAGCGGCTCGTCGACGTTCGCGAAGACCTGAACCAGGAACGTGCCGTCGTCTCCCGCGAGGGCCCTAACGACAGCCTCGGCGGCGCCGTCTAGCTCGTGGACCAGCGTGAGGGCCTCGACGAGGCGGTCGCTCATGATGGCCAGCTGCGTCGGGGTGCCGTCGAGCGTGCTCGGCAGAGGGGCGCCCAACAGGCCCGCCGCAGTCCGCAGGATGAACCGTTCCGGCGCGAACGCGACGGTGAGGGCCTGCGGCGACAGGTCGGCGACGCGCTCGAGCACCGCGCGGATCGGCACGACCGCGGACGCTCGTTCACTGGCCTGGAGTCTGAGGGGGACGGCCTCCCAGACGGCGGCGCGATCCCAAAGGGGTTGCACCAGAATTCCGGCTTCGCCGAGGTCGACGAGAAGCTCGTCACCGTCGTCCGCGCGGCGAGTCGCCAGCCTGACATCCTTTGCGCCCAGCTGGCCGGCGTGCTTCTCGAGCTCGTCGAGGAAAGCCCGCGGGACGGTCACGATGGCATCCTCGGCGGGCGGCGCCGACGCGCCGGCGATCATCACGGTCGTGAGGGAGGGACCATCCGCGGCGAGTACCTTGCTCTGACTGCCAGCCGCAAACCACAGCGTCAGGCCACCCATCGCAGACGTCGCTGTCGAGTGGGCGAGAGGGGTGGCGGCGCGCAGGGCCGACACGAGGGCGTCGAATGGCAACGCACCGATCTCGTCGGCGGACTCCCAGATCTGGATCACTGTCGCTCACCCTTGTTCGAGGAAGTAGACACACCTCGCGACGTAAGCGCCCGGCTCACATCCCTCGAGATGTCGCTCGCTCCCCGCTGTCCTGGCTGAGAGGGAGAGCCGAGAGGTCCAGGGGTGCGGGCGGGGAGCACAGTCGGGGTGACACTCGGTGCAGTACCAGGAACTGTCGGCAGGCCTGGCGACGTGGGCCGCGTGGGGGGATCCGGCCTCGGCGTGGTTGCCTGGGCTGTGCTGGGGAGCGAGACGACGGCCGGCGCAGCTGTCGCGGCCAGTGTGACGGATACGCCTGTCGGCGCCGAGCCCGGCTGGACGTCCTGCGGGTCCGGCGTCCATGAGGCGTCGTCCTCGTACTCGTCATACACCTCGTCGAAGATCATGTCGTTGTCGTACTGCTGCTCGATCCGGCGCCCGTGGAGCATGACGGACTCGACGGGGCGGACATTGCCCTTCAGCCAGTACGTGTCGGGCTCGATCGTGCGCCAGTCGCTTCGCCGACCGGCGAAGCAGCCGAGCGTGAAGGCGTCCAGGGTGCCCGAGGTGGCCGAGCACCTGCGATCGCCCGGCCCGTGGACGATGATCGTCGATCCGTCGGTGCCGATCCGGATCTCATCGGTCGGCTCGAAGGTGCGCTCTAGGAGCGCGAGGAAGTCGGCGGGTGCGATGGCCCAGAAGTTCGACGACCCCTGCACTCGCAAGTGGTAGATAGCGCCGCGGACATTGTCGTCCGTCGCCGTCAGATGCAGGTAGTTGCCCAGGACATGCAGCCTGACCCCGCTGAGTTCCGAGAACGGCGACGCGTGCTGGGCGACCGCCACCTTCTGCCAGGCCAGGCTGAAGTCAGTGACGGTGGTCCCGCAGTGCCACAGCGTCATGCCGCTGCGCCGCACTCGTAACAGAAATCCGCGCCTGCCGTGAGTTGCGCGCCGCAGTCCCCGCATCGTTCGGCCTCTACGTCGACCTTCTCGTCTGCTGCCTTGACCTGCTCGCGCGACGTGACTGCGGCGGCCTTGGGAGCCTTGGCGACGAGGGCATCGCCGGGACGCCATGCGCGGCCCGACTCGTCTTTGACGAGCGGGTGCAGCAT
This sequence comes from uncultured Austwickia sp., assembly GCA_934678955.1. The sequence goes on from CAKUSI010000319.1 coordinate 3,079, forward strand.
CTGGACCAGGAACTGTGCGTCGGGATGGGCCGCATCGAACGGCGCCTCTTGCTGGAGCCAATGGATGAGGGTCGGCAGGCCGACCGTCGGAATCCCGCCAGCCCACATGATGTCGCGAATCTCCCCGAGCCCATCATCGCGGGGCATGAGCACTACGACAGGCTTGATGTCGTAGCGAAGGCCTGTCGTAATGAAGCGCTTCTCGAAGATCTCGCGAGCCATCTTCATGTTGAGGGACATCTTGCGCTTTCCGCCGACGAGACCACCCGTGGTCCTGTCGACGGCGATGAGATAGCGCTGGTCCTTGCCCTCGGCGTCGGCCGATTCCTCGACCGACCAGACGACGTCACCCTGGTTGTAGTTCTTGGCGTCGACGAGCCACATGCTGCTACCGGTGACGACGACCAGGTCGATGTCGGTGTTGAACCTTCGGCTCGCCCCGACCGACTCATCCGGCATCTGCAATGACCAGAACGTGGCGAAGCGCGGCAACAAGCCTGTGTGGGCGAGGGCCCGCGCGAGGTTGCGCTCACCCTCGGCGCCACGCTCGATGGCTGCCTGGTCGAAATCAGATCCGGCCAGCCCCGCGCCCGGCTCGCCGTACAAATGGGTCGCCTGGCTGAGCAGGGCGTCCGCTTCGGTGAGTTCCCTTGGCTCAAGCCCGGTCATCGGTCCGGGATTCGTAGCGTGCGTCTGGAAATTGCGCTCGCGCTCGAATCGCAGGGCGACCTCGCGGTGCTGGCGCCTTGCCTCCTCGATCCTCGCCTGCTCCTCTTGGTGCTGCCTTTGGACCGTCTCATGGATCTTGGCCATTCTGGTGGCGCGCTCTAGGAGCATTCGAGCGACGACGCCCGCCGCGAAGAGGAAGGCCCACCAGGCGTGTTTGCTCGCAAGTTCAGAGTTGGAGCTGGAGAACATGAACCCGAAGAACGTAAGCAACAGGTACTGAATCACCATAACGACCGGTCTGGATTTGTCCGCAAAGTAGCGATAGACCATGGCCCAGCCGAGGCCAGCGCCTGGAATGGTGGCGAGTAGCCCCGAGCCCACGAGCCAGGCCAGAGTTTCCCACAGTGAAATAACGACCATTCCGACGGCGACGCCCTTGCGTGCGGTGATCAGGCCGGACGAGGAGATAGGCATGGTCGTCCTTCTTGTGATAGCTAGGGTGTCAGTGAGGCGACGTAGTGGAGGCCATAGGACAGAGCGAGTAGGGCAAACGCGGTAAAGAAGCGCGCGGGTCGCTTTGCGACGAACCGCTTCGGCGTGAACAGCGCGACGAAGAAGACGATGCCCCCGACGAGGGCGATACAGCTAGCCACGGTCCTGATGAGATCAGCCACTACTATCACCCCGATCTTGACGATGCTTACGCAACACATGTCGACCGAACGCCATGCGACGTGAGGACAACTCCGTCGAGGGCTGCGATCCACTTCGGGCCCACGCTGAGGCACGCTGTCTTGCCCTGGTC
>CAKUSI010000320.1 GCA_934678955.1 uncultured Austwickia sp.
GGTGGCGCAGGTGCGGCGCTTCGTCTACTTGTCGATGAGCAGGTGCGCGCGGTGCGCATCAACGACCTCTCACCGGGAATAGCCGCGTTCTGGCGTTGTGTCTTCTACGATACCGAGCGGTTCGCTCAGGAGGTAGAAACAGCCGTAGTTGACCTTGAGCATTGGGAGCGTGCGCGACAGATATTCCAAAGCCCTTCTGGACGAAAGGACCTCGAACTCGGGTTCGCGACGTTCTTCCTGAACCGGTGCAATCGCTCCGGTATTCTTACTGCACGCCCTATTGGGGGGCTGAACCAGACAGGTAAGTGGAAGATTGACGCACGATTCAACCGCGTGGACCTTGCGGAAAGGGTGCGTCGCTTGGGGCAATACCGCAGGCGGGTCGAGGTTTCCCAACTGGATGGCCGCGAGTTCATGGAGACGCTCGAACCACTAGGTCAGGACGTGTTCGCTTACGTCGATCCGCCATACATCGTGCAGGGAGAGGATCTGTACCTCGATTCACTGTCTTACGACGATCACCAACTCCTGGCAGAGCAACTACGCAACTCCCGAACTCCCTGGATGCTGACCTACGACGTCAGCGAGCGCGTGACCGAAGAACTCTATTCCGGGCTGCGCATGGCTCGGTTCGACATCGCCCACACCGCGCAGCGCCAACACATCGGCTCAGAGATTGTCGTGTTCAGTGAACACCTCGACGTCGACAGTATCCAACTTCTCAGAGGCGCTAATGCCTCTTGGGTGTCGGCATAACGATTCCTCCGATTCGCCTGCGTCGCGCACGCGCCCAAGCGCTTGCCTACTCCTTCATCGATTCCTCAGCTTTCCAGTAAAGACAGTTCACGAGGCTTGCAACGCCACGAGCACACCCCTCGTTCCGCCCAAGCCACGCACAGGAGCAAGAACGACTTCAAGAGCTCACCGTGTTCTTCTGGACGGGCGCAGGCGAGTTACCGAACGGCTCACCAGCTCAGGCTTGGCCCGTTCTGGCCGGGGGTTGAGCGGGAGACCTTAAGAGCGCGTTCACGTTCTGCGAGCACGCGGGCATTCTCGCGCCTGGTTTCCTCGGCGGCGCGGGTCAGCTTTATTCGTTCGACCGCCTCGGCCGGGGTCATGGCGCGCAGAGTCTTGGCTTCGGCGCGGGCCTGCTGGGCGGTGCGGGTCGCGTCTTCAGCTTGCCGGGTGGGGCGGGCGTTGACGTAGGCACCGGGGTTCTTCCTCACGGCTTCTTCGCCGAAGATGCGGACATAGATGCTGATGCTCGACCACGGGTTGGGCTCCATCATCGTGTGAAGGTCATGCGCGGCGGCGGCACGCTGCTGCTCAGCCTCGACCACACGAGGGTCAGCGTCGATTCGGGGCTTCGTGACGCGCTCGACCCACGCACTCTGACTCTCGTTCCAGCGGGGCGGCTCACCCCACGCTTTCGCGAGTCGTCGTTTCGCGTCGCGCGTCGCACTCTGGGCGGTGTCGCACTCGGTGGTGGTGCGGCGCTTCTTGAACCACCCGGCGGTGCGCATTTTCGCGCTTGCGGTCTGCTCGGCGGCATCGGTAGCCTGCCAGTCGGTCAGTGCGGCGCGTGCCTGCGCGATGAGCGGTTCGGCAACCTCAGTGCGTGCGAGCTCGAGTTGTTGTTTCGCTGCCTCGTTCGCCTCAGCTGCTTGCTCGCGTTCCGCCCACTGCCGGGCGTGTAGTTCGTCCAGGGCATCACTGGCTTGTTGCCACCGTGCGGCGCTTGCTTCGGCTTGTTCTGCACGGCGTTCGAGGGCTGCTATCTCGGTGCGTACGAGCTTCACGGGGCCGTCATCGACCAACCCCCGCATGGCTTCTGCTGCTTGCTGGGCGGTGTGGGTGAGTCCTCGGTCGGCGCGGTCGCGGTCGAGGGCGTTGATGAATTGCTCCCGCGCATCGGGCAAGTTCTCGGCGATGATGTGTAGCTGGTTCTCGCCCTTGCCTCTGGTCATTCCGACATAGACGGCGGGGCCGGTCATCGCGTCGGTGAGGATCGTGTGCGACACGGGAACTGTCACCCCTTGCACCCCATAGGCAGTGGAAGCGTAAGCCAGGTGTGCATGCTCGGCAACATACGCGGCGGGCAGCCGTACAGACTGGTCACGCTTGCGCTCATTGTCGGCCTCGACCGCCCAGACGGTGCCGTCTTCCTCGACATGCTGGACGCTCCATTGCTGCCGGTTCGCCACCCCCAGGGCGGTGTCGTTCTTGCGCGTCTGAATCAGATCACCCCGACTAATCGGCAGGCCGTCGCTGCCTGTCGTGGTCACACTGTCGTCCACGGTTCCGGCCCGCACCCGCTCGTCACGGATGCGCGCGTTCAAGCGGGTGGCTTCGTCGTTGGTGGCGACGGTGACCGCCTGACCGCCGCCCCGCTGAGTGGCAATGTGCTCATGCAACTCGTCGGTATTGGCATGCAACTGGATCAGGCCAAGATTCTGTAGCCGGTCGAAGATCGCGCCGGGATCATCCCGCCCCCGCAAGCGGATAGAGAGTTCGGCGTAGGTGGGGTTGGTGAATCGGTGCACCTCGCTCATATCGACAGTGCGGCCCCGAATCTGCGCGGCCATATCGAGCACCCCGCCCCTGCCAACGGCAGGGAGCTGTGCACGGTCGCCGACGAGCGCGAGCGTCGCGCCCGTCTCTGCGGCGACCGTGAACAGTGCGAGGGCGCTGTCTTGGTCGAGCATCCCGGCCTCATCCACCACGATCCGCTCACCCCGCCGCAACCGCGCTGCCTCCGGTGGGCCGGTGTAGGCGCGGCCGGTCTTGGGGTCGGTGTCGCCGACTGTGAGGCGTGTCCATACGCCGTCCTCGTTCCACCTGTAGCCGTGTGCATGCGCGAGAGCGGCCACCGAGTCCGCGGGCACGCCGAGGGCCTGGTGAGCGACGACGGCGGCTTTCTTCGTCGGCGCGACCACCCGCACCACCCCACCCCGCTCATTCACAGCGGCAATGGCGGTGGCAAGCATGGTCGTCTTCCCGCTGCCCGCTGCGCCTTCCACGATCACCAGCGGATCAGCCGATGTGATCGCTGCGGCTGCTTCGGTCTGTCCGGTGTCAAGTCCAGCCGCGTCTGCGAGGCGTCGCACGTCAGGGCGCTTTGGCTCCCGTTCGGGGATGCGGTTGGTGATGAGGTCGCGCAGTTCGGTTTCGGCTTGCATGACGCGCACGCTCGACAGATGCGCCACATGCTCAGGCCGTGGAGCGTCGGGCGGGAGGATCGAGAAACAGTCCTCCAGCGCCAGCACGGTTGCAACCTGCACGAACTCGCGCACCTCCTCGGGCGTGGCGCGCACCCCGTGCTCGGTCATGATCCGCATCGCGTGCTCAGTCACCGTGTGCGCCGACCACGCCGATGCAGCAGCGGCGCAACGATCCAGCGCGCGGGAAGCAACCTCCTGCACACTCAGGTCATCCAGCGACACCGATGCGCGCGGCACCGGCCCTCGCAGAGTGTCCGGGTCGTACCCGCCCTCCCGCAGCTCCGTCACCCATCCGGCTTCCTCCGCCAGAGTGGTCGGCTTCTTCGCGGGTCGCTCGTGCGCCCACGCTTCCGCGCGCAGACGGGTGGCGGCGACCGGCCCCATCGTCTCGCCGGGATGCGCCTGGTCCCATTCGGCTTCGAGGAGTTCGAGGTTGCGGCCCACCTGCGCCCCACGCTTCGACATGAGCGCGTTGAACCGCTGCAACTCGACCACTTCGCCCGTGGCGGGGTCGAGGGTCAGGCCGTGCCGCTCCAAGGTATCCGCGAGGTCGGGGCTGGCGGCGATCACGGCCGTGCCGAGGGCGCGGATCGTGCCCTGCTGCTTGAACAGTGCCGCGGTGAACAGGCCCCGCCACTTCCCAGCAGCGAAGACGCGGGTGCCGATCTGCATGTGAATGTGGCGGTGCGGATCACCCGCCCGCGACGTCCTGTGCGTAATACCGACGACGTGCATCTGCTCGACGGGTACGACCTCCTGCGCACCCAGCGACCCCACGCGGGTCACGGAGTGCTGGGCGAGCCAACGCCGAATTTCCGCCATGGCGTCCTGCTGGGCGGTGTCCAAGGCGTCGGAGACTTCCGGGTGCAAGGCGGCGGCGATCGACAAGCTCTTGGGGGTATTGATGACCATTTCCGTGAACCGAGGTGACGACTTTCGATCCGACCCCGCCCGCCGCGGTTTCCCCATCGACTCACCCGTGAGCGGGTTCACCCAGTCCACCCATCCCGCATACGCGGCAGGGTCAAGACTCAGCTCAGCGCTCACCGCGCCCGACCCGTCAAGCGCCGCGAACTGCGCAACCGTGGTTTCCGCGCCGAGGTAGTAGTCGTCCGCGCGGGAGCGGTCGGCCTCGACATAGCGCAGCGCGTCGGCCCCGGTTCCCCGGAACGGGATCACGCCGCCATGCATCGCCACCGCCTCCGATCGCTCATCTCACACAACTAGTGTACTGGCAACTACGGCACGTAGGATACGTTCATTCTTGGAGAAGTGGTGGAGAAAGGGATGCCTCGGGGCGTTCGCCCGGGCGAGGAGGCGGGAGACAGCG
>CAKUSI010000321.1 GCA_934678955.1 uncultured Austwickia sp.
CCTCCCGCCCGTGGGCGGCAAACGTACGCCCCGCCGCAGGATCCCCGCGCCACCACCCGCCCGTGGGCGGAAAACGTACGCGGCCACCTGGGCAAACGCGTACCCCTCCCGCCCGTGGGCGGCAAACGTACGCCCCGCCGCAGGATCCCCGCGCCACCACCCGCCCGTGGGCGGAAAACGTTCGCCCCGCCGCAGGATCCCCGCGCCACCACCCGCCCATGGGCGGCAACCGTACGCCGCCACCTGGGCAAACGCGTACCCCTCCCGCCCGTGGGCGGCAACCGTACGCCCCGCCGCAGGATCCCCGCGCCACCTCCCGCCCGTGGGCGGAAAACGTCCGCGCGCTCGTCAGCCGCCCGGGTGCTCCTCCTCGCGCGCGGCCGCCAGGTCGGCGGCGCTCACCCCCGCCAGCGCGCGCTCGATCGTCGGGATGCTGGCGACGAGGCGACGGGTGTACGGCTCCTTCGGCGCGCCGTACACCTCCTCGACTGGCCCGGCCTCCACGACCTCGCCCGCCTTCATCACCACGACTCGCTCGCACACGTGCCGCACCACCGACAGGTCGTGCGAGACGAAGAGCAGCGTCAGTCCGAGGTCGTCCACCAGGTCGGCGATGAGGTTCAGCACCTGGGCCCGGACCGACACGTCCAGGGCGCTGACCGGCTCGTCCGCCAGGAGGATGTCCGGGTCCGGCCCGACCGACCGGGCGATCGAGATCCGCTGCCGCTGACCGCCCGAGAACTGGTGCGGGTAGCGTTCGGCGCTCTCCGGGTGGATCCCGACCGAGGTCAGCAGCTCCGCCACGCGATCACGATGCGCCCGATGCCCGGTCGCCAAGAGGGGCTCGAGCACCGAGGCGTAGATCCGCATCCGGGGGTCGAGCGAGCCCATCGGGTCCTGGAAGACCATCTGTAGCCGCTCGCGCAGGAAGCCCAGCCGGCGCTCGGGCAGACCCGACACCTGCCGACCGGCCACGCTCACCGTGCCGTCGGTCGGCTGCTCCAGGCCGGCGATGAGCCGCAGCAGCGTCGACTTGCCGCAGCCGGATTCGCCGACAATCCCGACGCGCTCCCCCGGCCGAACGACGAGATCGACCCCGCGCAGCGCCCGGACGACGGGCGGCGGGGAGAACAGGGAGGTCCGCGGCCGCACGTACTCCTTCGTGACGCCGACGATCTCGACGGCCGGTTCCCCGCCCGGCTCCTCCGCCCCCGATTTTCCCGCCCCCCTTGTCGCTACCCCTGCCCCCTCTGCCGCCGACCTCTGTGCCGAACCTTCGCCCTCCGCGGAGGCGCGCGCGCTTGCGGCCCGGGGCTCCCCAATCCGCGCCCGTCCCTCTCCCGCCAGCGCTCGGCGCTCCCCGCCCGGCGCCGCAGCGTCCTGGCGTCGGCGGAGCCGACCGCGCTCGTCCACGTCCCGCAGGTCTGCGGCGGCGAGCAAGGACTGCGTGTATGGGTGCTGAGGGCGCGTCATCACCTCCGCGACGGGTCCGAACTCGACGATCCGGCCGTCGCGCATGACCGCGACCCGCTCGCAGACGGTCGCGACCACGGCCAGGTCGTGGCTGATGAACAGCAGCCCGGCGTTGCGCTCCTCGACGCCGCGGACGATGAGGTCGAGCACGTTCGCCTGCACGGTGACGTCGAGCGCGGTCGTCGGCTCGTCGCAGATCAGCAGCGCGGGGTCGTTGGCGAGCGCCATCGCGAGCACGACTCGCTGACGCTGCCCCCCGGAGAGCTGGTGGGGGTAGGACCGCGCGGCCCCGGCCGGATCGGGGAGACGCACGTCGTCGAGAAGGTCGACGACCGCCTGGCGGACGCTGCCTCGCTCGTACCGGCCGTGCAGCAGCAGCGCCTCGGCGACCTGGGCGCCGACCCGCATCGTGGGATTGAGCGCGGTCATGGGCTCCTGGAAGACCATCGCCATCTGCCGCCCGCGCAGACGCGACAGGGCGCGCTCGTCCGCCTGCAGGAGGTTGCCTTCGGCGCCCGCCAGCTCGACGCGACCCGCGGCGGTCAGGCTGTCGCCGAGCAGGCCCATGACCGCGAGCGCGGTCAGCGTCTTGCCCGACCCGGACTCCCCGATGAGACCGACGCGGTCGCCGCGGGCGATGTCCAGGTCCACCGACTCGACCAGCGCCCGCTCCCCCGCGAACACGCTCAGGTCGTTCACCGCCAAGACGCTGTCGCCGACCGTCGGCGATCCGGGCGTCGCGCCGTCGCCGGACATCGGCGCCCCTGGGCTCGCGCCGGCCGCAGGGCCCTCCGCCCGCTTCGCACGGTCCCCCCGGCGCGAGCTCACCGCGACTCCAACCGCGGATCCAACAGGTCGCGCAGCCCGTCGCCGAGCAGGTTGAACCCGAGCACCGCGACGGCGATGGCGGCGCCGGGCACGATCACGAGCAGCGGCTCGCCGGCCAGGAACTGCTGGCTCTCCTGCAGCATCCGCCCCCAGGACGGCGTGGGCGGGGGCGTGCCCAGCCCGAGGTAGGACAGACCGGCCTCGGCCAGGACCGCGATCGCGAACGACACCGACGACTGCACGATCACCAAGCTCGCGATGTTGGGCAGGACGTGCCGCACCGCGATCGCCGGCGGTCGGCGGCCCGCGATCCGGGCGGCCAGCACGTAGTCGCGCCCCATCACCTGCCACGCCCCGGACCGGGCCACGCGGGCGAACTGCGGGACACTCGCCAGCCCGATGGCCAGCATCGCCATCAGCGTGCTCGCCCCGAACACCGCGCTGAGCATGATGGCCAGAAGCAGCGCCGGGAACGCCAGCATGACGTCGGCGACCCGCATCAACAGCTCGTCGAGCCACCGCCGCGGGGACATCGCCGCGACCAGCCCCACCGGCACCCCGATCAGCGCCGCCACGCCGACCGCCACCAGGCCCACGAAGAGCGTCGTACGCGAGCCGTGCAGGATGCGGCTGAACACGTCGCGGCCCAGCGCGTCGGTGCCGAGCCAGTGCTCCGCGGACGGCGGCAGGAGCCGCGGCGTGTCGTCGATGCGCAACGGGTCATACGGGGTCCAGACGAACGAGATCAGCGCCATCGCGACGACCAGTCCCACGAGCGTGCCGCCGAGCAGCAGCGACCCTCCCAGGCGGCGCCGGCCCCGCCGCCCGCCGCCCGCCGGGCGCGTCCCGCCGAGAGTCGCATGCAGCTCCAGGCTCATCGCGTCCGCACCCGCATCCGGGGATCGATGAGCACGTATGCGACCTCCGTCAGGAACGTCACGACCAGCACGATCGTGACCAGGACCATCACCACGTCCTGCACCACGATCAGGTCGCGGACCGCGACCGCGTCCAGCAGCAGGCTGCCCAGCCCCTGGATCACGAAGACCCGCTCGATCACCACCGCACCCACGAGCATCGCGGACAGCTGCAGGCCGAGAATCGTCACCACCGGCACGCCGGCGTTGCGCAGTCCGTGCCGGACGAGCGCTCGCCCCGGGGTCAGCCCCTTACTGCGGGCCGTGCGCAGGTAGTCCTCCCGCAGCACGTCGAGCACCGCGCTGCGCACATACCGGGCCAGCACCGCGGCCTGCACGATCCCGAGGCTGAGCGCCGGCAGGATCAGTCGCTGCAGGAACGCCACCGGGTCCACCGCGGGCGGCACCCAGCCGGACGACGGCAGCCACCCCAGCCGAACCGAGACCCCCGCGACCAGCAGCATCCCCGCGAGGAACGCCGGGATCGCAACGCCGACCTGGGACAACGCGGACAGCAGGGCGCCGTCGGGGCGGCGGTGCCGGATCGCCATCAGCACGCCGAACGGGACCGCCACCGCGAGCGCGATCACCAGCGCCGCGCCGACGAGCCACAGCGTCACCGCGAGCGCGTCGAGCAGCCGGGGCGCGATCAGGTCCCCGGAGATGTAGCTGGTGCCGAGGTCGCCGCGGGCGAGGCCACTCACCCAGGACGCGTACTGCACGGGCAGCGGGCGGTCCAGCCCGTACGAGGTCCGCAGCGCCGCCACGGCCTCCTCGGTGGCATTGACCCCCAGCGCGACCCGCGCCGGGTCCCCCGGCAGCACCGCCATGAACGCGAAGACCGCGACCGTGCTCACGGCCAGGCTGAGCAGCAGGACGGCGGCGCGCCGCGCCAGCGTCGGGAGCACGAGACCTCAGCTACGCCCGAGCTTGGTCAGATCGAACGACTCCGAGATCGCGTTCGTCGGCAGCCCCGTGATCGCCTTGTCCGCAACGATCAGGTTCGGCATGAGGAACAGCCAGTCCGAGGCGGCGTCCTGCGAAAGGATCCGAGCGGCCTCCTTCATCTTGGTGACCTGCTGTGCCTCGTCGCCGGTGTCGGCCGCCTCCAGCGCGGCCGTGAGGGCCGGGTTCTTGTACTTGATGTAGTAGTCCGGGTTGCCGAAGACCGCCGGCAGGTCCCGCGGCTCCACGTGTGCGACGATCGACGCCTCGTAGTCGCCCTGGGTGAACACGGTCGAGAGCCACGCTGCGGGGAACTCCAGCTGGTCGAGCCGCACGGTGAAGCCGACCTGCTCCAGCTGGCTCTTCACGACCTGGCCGCAGG
>CAKUSI010000322.1 GCA_934678955.1 uncultured Austwickia sp.
CTATCCCGGCTTCCTCTCCTCGGTCCTCCTCTCCTCCGGCGTACGTCGCACCTTCACGCTGCTCTACACCCCGATGCGCGCTGACCACGCCGCCCGCGACATCCGCAAACGCAAGACCGAGCACGTCTCCGACGCCGCCCAGCGACAGCGTATGGGTCAGATCGAGGACGCCCAGCAAGACGCCGAGTACCACGACGTGCTCCGTCAGGAAGCCGACCTCACCGCCGGCCACGGCGTGCTCCGCGCGACCGGGTTTATCACTGTCAGCGCCTCCACCCCCGACGAGCTGGAACAGGCCGTCGCCGCCATCGAACAGGCGGCCATACAAGCCTCCTGCGAGACCCGCCGGCTCTGGGGCCAGCAGGCCCAAGCGTTCGCCACGGCGGCGCTCCCACTGTGCCGGAGTGTGTGAGCGTGGCTCAGACGGGTCCGAAGGCGGACATGTGCTCTCGAACCCGGTTGGCGAAGATGGGGCATCCGGCGCGCTCCAATGCGGACGCGATGTCGGTGCTATCGGGCTTGGACGTCCAGTAGGCGTGTTGTTCGGCGGCGACGTCGCTCACGATAGCGGGAGCCACGTCGTCCACGAGCACGAAGAACGAGTCGCAGGTGTGGACTTCGTATGGGAGTTGCTCGATCGCATCGTCCGGCAGGTCGGTGAACCCCGAGTCGTCTGTGAGGAGGATGCGGGCTCCGGAAGCGACCGCCGCGGCGTGGACATGGGCGTCGTCTGGATCGTTGCCAGGAAACGAGCCGTCGATCTGGAAGTCGGTGATCCGGTCGTCGATGTTCGCCACGATTCGATCGTGAATCCCTGAAATGAAGGCACCGGGCTTGCTCGGGTTGTCGCGGCGGAGCCGGTAGAGCACTTCGGCGATGATGTCCTCAGTCGCGTAAACCGTGAACATGCCCGCTTCCGAGCGGAGCTTCAGCAGGAACAGCCAATCGCGCAACGTGCGTGAGTAGAGCACGTTCGCGTCGACCAGAACACCGAGAGCCACTCTTTGAGGTTAGCGGTGGCGGTCTCAGGACTGTTCGAGCTCGTCTTCGAGGCGGCGCAGCTCATCGAAGGCAGCGCGCTGCTTGGCGAGCCGATCACGCTTGAGGGCCAGCACGTCGGCCGTCTTCAGCCGGTGGTGCGCGCCGACCTTGTGTGCAGCGATCTCACCGTCGCGGATCATCCGCATCAGCGTGGGTCGTGAGATACCGAGTTGCTCGGCGGCAACGGTGGTGGTCAGTTCCTCCGGCAACGATCCAACCGTGACAGTTCCTCCGGCAGCCACCGCGTCGAGGACCAGAGCGATGATCCGAGCCAGTTCGGCCGGAACGGACTCGGTGGTTCCGGCCGGCTCGGCGACAGCGAGCCGCTCCGCGTGGCCTTCGAGACGTCCGAGCACATCGTGGGCCTGGCGGCGCTCCAGAGAGTGCGCGAGAACCACGGTGCGCTCTGGGGCACTGAGCGTCATCGTCCTACCTCCATCCATCTCGTGAACACCTACAACTGTAGGGTCGTCCACTTACAAGTGCAAGGGCTGAGGGTTCGGGGCCCGCCGCTCACCTCCCTCTCGACCGCAGGTTGTCGAGATGCAGGAGGCGCGGATGCCGACCTTCGAGGATGCCGTTGCTGACGCCGCCGAGGCTCAGCAGGCGATCAGGGGCCTTGCTCACGCGATGCGGGGCATGAGTGATCCGAGTCAGGGCTATCCGGTTCTGGGGTCGCTGACGTGGGGCTTGGCGTCGCTGGAGTTCGCTCTGAGTCAGCTCGCGCGCTTCTATGAGACGACCGCCCAGGAGCAGGCCGCCGTACAAGGCGACCGAGATGCTGGTCGCGCATCCGCCCAGCGGGTGGCCGAGCATCTGCGGGCTTCCAGCGAGTTTGTCGCGCGTGCCGTGGAGTCGGTGACCTACGCCCACAACGCTGACTCCGAGATCACCTACACCCCTCCTTACGCAGCGCCGCCCGCCCCGCGGCGCACCGCGAGAGCGACCCGACCCAAGCAGGTTGCGCCGCCGACAGCGAGCGCGCCGGTCCGCACGGTTGAGGTGAACGGACCGTGGCTGTGACGGCGCGGGACGGAGAGCGGCTGCACGGCGCTGTCCTGGTTGCTCCGCGCCGAGAGCGGCGCCGTGACCGACGGGCTCGCCGGGCGTCGGCGAAGTCGTTGATGACGGCCGACCGGGAGACCCGCAAGGCCGCAGCCAAGCAGAAGGCCGACGAGTTGGCGGCGGAGCGCCGTGCGACGGTCGTCCTGCCCAAGTCCGGGGAGCCGGGGCGGGCGAGTCTGAGAACGTCGGGACGACTACGACTGCCGCGCCATCAGGACACCTCGGCGACCTGGGGCGGGGCGTATCCGTTCGTCGCCGAGGGCGGGCTCGGGTCGGACGGGGTGTTCGTCGGGCAAGACCTCTACAGCGGTGCGTCGTTCGTCTACGACCCGTGGGTCTTGTACCGCAACGGGCTCATCACCGCCCCGAACGTCGTGGTCGCCGGGATCGTCGGCTCGGGCAAGTCGTCGCTGGCCAAGAGCCTCTACACGCGGTCACTGCCCTTCGGAAGGCGGGTCTATGTGGCGGGCGACCCGAAGGGCGAGCACACGGCCGTCGCGCGCGCCGTGGGGGGCATGGCGATCGAGCTGGGCCACGGGATGCTCGCGCGACTCAATCCCCTCGACGAGGGATACCGGCCCGCCGGACTCGACGACGTGGAATGGGCAGCCCAGGTCACCGCCCGGCGCCGCGACCTCATAGGCGCCTTGACCGAGACCGTCCTAGACCGCCGCCTGACTCCCTTGGAGCACACCGCCGTCGATGTCGCCTTGGCGAGCACCGTCCGTGCTGCTGAGGTCCCGCTGCTCCCGATGGTGGTCGACCGGCTACTGAACCCCGATGCTCATGACGACACCGAGGGCCGGTTGGCCGAGGACGGCCGTCTCGTCGGGCACGCGCTGCGGCGCCTCGTCGGCGGGGACCTGGCGGGCCTGTTCGATGGCCCCTCGACCGTGCGGTTCGACCCGACGCTGCCGATGATCTCGCTCGACCTCTCGCGGGTCACCGAGAACGCCACGCTGATCTCGGTGCTGATGACCTGCGCGAGCGCGTGGATGGAGTCCGCGCTGATGGACCCAGCGGGCGGTCAGAGATGGGTCGTCTATGACGAGGCATGGCGACTGATGTCGCACCCGTCGTTGCTGCGGCGGATGGACGCGCATTGGCGGTTGGCGAGGCACTACGGCATTGCCAATATGCTGATCTTCCACAAGTTGACCGACCTCGACACGGTGGGCGACCAAGGCTCGGCGATGCGGGCGCTCGCGTCCTCGCTGCTGGCCAACGCCGAGACCCGGATCATCTACCGCCAGGAGTCCGACCAGTTGGGCGCCACCGCTGACGCGCTCGGACTGACCGGCACCGAACGCCAACTACTGCCGACGCTGGGCACCGGGCAAGGTCTGTGGCGGATCAAGGACCGCTCTTTCGTTTGCCAACACCAGCTCCATCCCGCCGAACTCGAGCTGTTCGACACCACGGCCCGGATGCGCTAGCGATTGCCCTTGCCGCGATTGTGCGGGACGCAGAGCATTTCACAGTTCGCAAGGTCCGTCTTTCCGCCCTTGGACCATGCCGTCACATGGTCGGCATCCATCTCGCCCTGCTTGTAGATTCGAGTCTTGTTGGCGTTGTCGCCGATGGCGCACACAGGACAGTTGGACGTGCCGTTCCCATTGGCAGCCTTGGTCTGCCTCTCGTATGCCGCCCGTTTGGTCGGCTCGTCAAAGAGTCTGATGTCGAGCAGTTGAGGGGCGGTCCTCCGGCCAAGCAGGAACTCGTAGATTCCCTTGGCGCTCTTCACGAACGGGTCCCCTCGCAGGGCATCGACCCCCACATCCAACTCTGCGGCGTTGTACGACGTGGAGTGGTAGGTCTCGTAGAGGCGTCCCCACTCAAGCCCGCGCATTTCCTTGTCCGGCGGGCGGACGAAGACGCCACTGATCCAGTCGATGACCGTGGAGAAGTAGACCTTCAGTTCGGCGATGGAGTCCTCTTCTCGATGCCGGGCTAGGTACGAGTCCACGCTCACGCCCTGAGACGAGGCAACCCAGTGAAGGGCCTCGGCGAGAATCTCTTGACGCTTGGGGTCACCCTTCACGTAGGACTGCCACTTCTGAAGGTTCGCGTTCTGGCTGTTGCTGAACTCCGCCTTCGCCCTGGTGACGAATGGCCCGGAGTAGATCGCGTTGAGAAGCTCTTGGGTGTTGAGGGGAACGCCAGCGATGTTGATCGTGCGGAACCAGTCCTTGATTTCGGTTTCGGTTCCTTCGCAGTGCCACACCTGTAGGTTGCTGCCGAGGATCAGGCGCTTGTCTTCCGGGTTGAGCGATGAGAACGTCTGCTCCTTGCCGTCAACTCGGATCGCAAACTTGCCGGTGACGAAGCGCCCGATGCTGGTGATGCGCTGCTGGCCGTCGAGGACTTCGAGAGTGTCGCCGGCGACGTTGAAGTAGATGAGTCCCAGCGGGTATCCCTTGAGC
>CAKUSI010000323.1 GCA_934678955.1 uncultured Austwickia sp.
GGTGGTCGCGTCGATCGCCGGCGCGGTGTCGCCTTCTCGCAGGTGCTCGTGGACCGTCGCCGCGAGGCGCGGGCCGAACCCCGGGACCTCCGTCAGCTCCGCCACGCTGGCCGCGCGGGCGGCCTTCACCGAGCCGAACCGCTTGAGCAGGGCCGCCCGCCGCGTCGGCCCCAACCCGGGCACGTCGTCCAGGGCGCTCGCGGTCATCGCCTTCGAGCGACGCTGCCGGTGGAACGCGATCGCGAAGCGGTGCGCCTCGTCCCTGACCCGCTGCAGCAGGAAGAGCCCGTCGCTGGTCCGGGGCAGCACGATCGGGAAGTCGTCGCCAGGAAGCCATACCTCCTCCAACCGCTTGGCCAGGCCGATCACCGCGACGTCGTCCACCCCGAGCGCGTCCAGCGCGTCCTGGGCCGCGTCCGCCTGCGGTCGGCCGCCGTCCACGACGACGAGCTGCGGCGCGTACGCGAACCGGCGGGCCTTGCCGGTCTCCGGGTCGATCCCGGGGGCTACGGTCGCCGGCTCGTCCGTCGGCACCGACCCGGTGCGGGGCGGCGACCCGGCCGCGCGCTCCCGCTGGGCCACGTGGTAACGGAACCGGCGGGTCAGCACCTCCCGCATCGCCGCCACGTCGTCCCGCCGCAGAGTGCCGGCGTCATCGAGCTCCCCGGCGATGGCGAACCGCCGGTACTCACCCTTGCGGGGCAGCCCGTCCTCGAACACGACCATCGACGCGACCACGTTGGTGCCCTGGACGTGGGACACGTCGAAGCACTCGATCCGCAGCGGCGCCTCGTCGAGCCCCAGGGCCTCCTGCAGCTCCGCCAGCGCCTGCCCGCGCGCGGTGAGGTCCCCCGCCCGGGCCACCTTGTGCCGGGCCAGCGACTGCTCCGCGTTGCGGGTGACCGTCTGGGCGAGGGCCCGTTTGTCCCCGCGCCGCGGAACCCGCAGGTCGACGCGCGAGCCCCGCAGCCCCGACAGCCACTCCCGCAGCGCGACCGGGTCGGAGGGCACCACGGGGATCAGCACCTCGCGAGGCACGGCGTCGGAGGCCGCGTCGCCGTAGAACTGCGCGAGCAGGTAGGCCATGAGCGCCGCGTCGTCGGCGTCCTGGCGCTCCAGGACCCAGCCCCGCTGGCCTCGTACGCGCCCTCCCCGCACGTGGAAGACCTGCACCGCCGCCTCCAGCTCGTCCCCGGCGAGCCCGAAGACGTCGGCGTCGGTGGCGTCGGTCAAAACGACCGCCGACCGTTCCAGCACCTTGGTGAGCGCGCCGAGGTCGTCGCGCAGCCGGGCCGCGGTCTCGAAATCGAGCTCGGCCGCGGCGGCCTTCATCTCGTCCTCGAGGCGGCGTACGAAGCGCCCGGTGTTGCCGGCGAGGAAGTCGCACAGCTCCTCGGCGATCGCCCGGTGGTCCTCCGGCGAGATCCGGCCCACGCACGGGGCCGAGCACTTGTCGATGTAGCCCAGCAGGCACGGCCGACCCGACAGCCCCGCGCGACGGAACACACCCGCGCTGCAGGTGCGCACGGGGAAGACGCGCAGGAGCAGATCGAGGGTCTCCCGGATCGCCCACGCGTGCGCGTACGGCCCGAAGTAGCGCGTCCCCTTGCGCTTGGCCCCGCGCAGCACTTGGGCCCGCGGGAACTCCTCGCCCATCGTGACCGCAAGGAACGGGTATGACTTGTCGTCGCGGTACTTCACGTTGAAGCGGGGGTCGTACTCCTTGATCCAGCTGTATTCCAGCTGCAGCGCCTCGACCTCGGTGGCCACGACCGTCCACTCGACGGCGACCGCGGTGCGGACCATCGTCTGCGTCCGGGGGTGCAGGGCCGCCACGTCCTGGAAGTAGCTGGACAGCCGCGGCCGCAGGCTCTTGGCCTTGCCGACGTAGATGACCCGTCCGTCGCCGTCCCGGAACCGGTACACCCCGGGGTCTGTCGGGATCTCCCCTGGCCGGGGCCGGTAGGAGGAGGGGTCTGCCACGCCCGCCAGCGTACGTGCCGGCACCGACAGCCCTCCGGCGACTCACGGGCCGGATGCCGCCGGTCGCGGACCGCCGACCGCCCGGCGCGCACTGCGACCGCTCACCGGAGGCCGGCGACCGTTCCCCAGCGCCGACGACACGCTCAGGTAACGACCGCGTGTCAGCCATTCCTTGGCGTACGGTCCTGCCCCTACTGTCCACCCAGCGCGACGCGCCGCCCCGGCGCTCCCCCATCCTGGAGGCCCCGTGAAGCACACCACCCTCGTCCGCGCCGGCGTCGGCGTGACCGTCCTGTCCGTCGTCGTCGGACTGTCCGCCTGTGGCTCCCGCGGCGACGACTCCGGCGGAGCCACGGGCACGGCCGGCGCCACCAAGAAGGCCGTGATCGGGGTCATCGCGCCGCTGTCCGGCGACCTGAACGCGATGGGCCTCGGCATCCAGCACTCGGTGGAGCTCGCCGTCAAGCAGGCCAACGACGCGCAGGCGATCCCGGGGTGGACCCTGTCGGTGTCGGCCAAGGACGACGAGAGCAAGCCGGAGCCCGGCAAGAACGGCGCCACGCAGCTCGCCGGTGACGACAACGTCGTCGGCGTGGTCGGGACGCTGAATTCCTCCGTGGCGGCCCCGGTGCAGCCGGTGTTGAACAGCGCCAACATCGCGATGGTCTCCCCGGCCAACACCAACCCGACGCTCACCCGGGGGGCGAACCCGGACTCGCCCCAGCGGCTCTACGCCAACTACTTCCGCACGTGCACCACCGACGCCGTGCAGGGCCCGTTCGCGGCGCAGTACCTGATCAAGAAGGGCATCACCAAGGTCGCGACCGTCCACGACAAGAAGACGTACGGACAGGGCCTCGTGGAGGCGTTCTCCAAGGAGTTCACCGCAAAGGGCGGCCAGATCGTCACCGCGCAGACGATCAACCCGGACGACTCGAACTACGCCGCCGCGATCAGCCAGGTGAAGGCCGCCGGGCCGCAGGCGGTCTACTTCGGCGGGGAGCACCCGCAGGCCGGTCCGCTCAGCCAGCAGGTGCACGCCGCGGGTCTGATGGTCCCGATCATGGGCGGCGACGGGATCTACGACGCGAACTTCATCAAGTTGGCCGGCGCGCAGGCCACGGGCGACCTGGCGACCTCGGTGGGTGCGCCGCTCGACACTCTCCCCAAGGGCAAGGACTTCCTCAACGCCTACAACGCGGCCGGCTACAAGGAGCCGCCGTCGGCCTACGGCGCGTACGCCTACGACGCGGCCCAGGCGATCATCGAGGCCCTCAAGACCAGCCTCAAGGACGCGCCCAACGCGAAGGAGGCCCGCAAGGCCACGATCGAGGCGGTCGGCAAGGTCAGCCTCGACGGGCTGACGGGCAAGGTCGCCTTCGACGAGTACGGCGACAGCACGACGCGGGTCCTCACCGTCTACAAGGTCGAGGACGGCAAGTGGGTCGCGGACGAGACCAGCGAATTCGGCAAGAACTGATCGCCCGTCACTCCCTGACGACGCGACGGGGCGGGAGGGCGCACCTCCCGCCCCGTCCCTGCGGCCGGGGCTAGCGCCGGAGAGGATGCGGGCGTGGAATTCGTGCAACAGCTCGTCAACGGGCTCACCCTCGGCTCGTTGTACGCGCTCATCGCGGTCGGCTACACCGTTGTGTACGGGATCGTGCAGCTGATCAACTTCGCCCACGGCGAGGTCTTCATGATCGGGGCCTTCGGGGCGCTGAGCACCTACGTGCTGTTCTTCGCCGACACCACCGCGTGGTGGGTGCTGCTGGTAATGATCGTGGGGGCGATGCTGGCCGCCGTGACCACCGCCGTGCTGATGGAACGGATCGCCTATCGGCCCCTGCGCGGCGCGCCCCGGCTCGCGCCCCTGATCACCGCGATCGGGATCTCGGTGTTCCTGCAGGAGCTGGTGCGGCTCTACTACGGGCGCATCCCCGGGATGCCGGACGCCAAGCAGCGGATCCCGTTTCCCGCGATCGAGGGCTTCACGGGTGAGGCGCTGCACCTCGGCGGGGTGACGTTCCAGCGGCCCGCGCTGTTCACGATGGGCGCGACGGCGTTGTGCGGGCTGTTCCTGTGGTGGTTCATCAACCGGACCCGGCAGGGCCGCGCCATGCAGGCGGTCAGCCAGGACCCGGACACTGCGCGGCTGATGGGGATCGACGTCGACCGCGTGATCGTGATCGCGTTCGCCGTGGGGGCGGCGCTCGCCGCCATCGCGGGCGTGGCCCAGGGGCTGCAGAACGGCAACATCGACTTCCGGATGGGCTTCATGGCGGGGCTCAAGGCGTTCACGGCGGCGGTCCTGGGCGGCATCGGCAACATCGCGGGCGCCGTGGTCGGGGGGATCACCTTGGGGGTGGTCGAGGCCGTCGGCATCTACTTCGGCGCCGGGCCTTGGAAGGACGTCGTGGCGTTCGCCCTGCTGATCCTCGTCCTCGTGTTCCGTCCGCAGGGCATCATGGGCGCTCGGGTGGTGGATCGCGCATGACCCCGAGCGGCGAGGAAGGACGAGTACGCAC
>CAKUSI010000324.1 GCA_934678955.1 uncultured Austwickia sp.
CCCCGCTGCTGCTGGTCGACGGCGACACGGTGACGACGCAGGCCGCAGACCTCGCCAAGGTGAAGGTCACCGCGGAGGTCGTCAAGGCCACCAAGGGCCCGAAGATCACCATCCTGAAGTACAAGAACAAGTCGGGCTACCGGAAGCGTCAGGGGCACCGGCAGCCGACCACCCAGATCAAGGTCACCGCGATCGAGGCGTGAGGCCCACCGCCCGCGACCTGTCCGACGAACGAGCAGCGAAGGTAGGACCTACGAGATGGCACACAAGAAGGGCGCGTCGTCCAGCCGCAACGGGCGGGACTCCAACGCGCAGTACCTCGGCGTGAAGCGCTTCGGCGGCCAGGTCGTCAAGGCCGGCGAGATCATCGTCCGGCAGCGCGGCACCCACTTCCACCCCGGCGCGGGCGTGGGGCGGGGCGGCGACGACACGCTGTTTGCGCTGGTCGCCGGCGCGGTGACGTTTGGATCGCGGCGGGGTCGCAAGACCGTCGCCGTCCTGCCTGCCGAGCAGGCCTGAGCATCCGCAGCGTCCTGAGCAGTCGGCGCCCCGGCCCGGCCGCGCACCCGTGACCCCCGGCTTCGTTGATCGCGCCCGGCTCGCCGTGGCCGCCGGTCAGGGTGGGCACGGGTGCAGCAGCATCCACCGGGAGAAGTTCAAGCCGCTCGGCGGCCCCGACGGCGGCAACGGCGGTCACGGCGGCGACGTGATCGTGCGCGTCGACGAGCAGGTCACCACGCTCCTGGACTACCACAAAGTGCCGCACCGGCGGGCCGGCAATGGTCGTCCCGGGGAGGGCTCGGAGCGCAACGGCGCGGCGGGTGAGGATCTCGTGCTGCCGGTGCCCCCGGGCACGGTGGTCAAAGACGGTACGGGAGAGGTGCTGGCCGACCTCGTCGAGCCGGGCACCGAGGTGATCCTGGCCCGCGGAGGCCGCGGCGGGCTGGGCAACAAGGCGTTGTCCTCGCCGCGGCGCAAGGCGCCCGGATTCGCGCTGCTGGGCGAGCCGGGAGAGGCGCTCGACGTCGTGCTGGAGCTGAAGACGCTCGCCGACGTCGCCCTCATCGGGTTCCCCTCCGCCGGCAAGTCGTCGCTGGTCTCCGTCCTGTCCGCCGCACGGCCCAAGATCGCGGACTACCCGTTCACGACCCTCGTTCCCCACCTCGGCGTGGTCACGGCGGGGGACGTGCGGTTCACGGTCGCCGATGTCCCGGGGCTCATCCCGGGGGCCAGTGAGGGCCGCGGCCTCGGGCTGGAGTTTCTACGGCACGTCGAGCGCTGCTCTGTCCTCGCGCACGTCGTGGACTGCGCGACGCTGGAACCGGGCCGGGACCCGCTGACCGACCTCGACGTGATCGAGCACGAGCTGCGCCAGTACGTCGGCGACGACGCTCTCGGTGGGAAGCCCTTGGCCGAACGCACCCGGATCGTCGTGCTGAACAAGGCGGACGTGTCGGGGGCGCGGGCTCTCGCCGAGCTGGTGCTGCCCGACCTGGTCGAGCGCGGCATGGAGGTCCACATCGTCTCCGCGGTCGCGCGCACGGGCTTGAAAGAGCTCACGTACGCGTTGGCCCGCCACGTCCAGGAGGCGCGCGCGGAGCAGGCTCGCGACGCCGAGGCGATCGCCGCCCGCCGCGTCGTGCTGCGCCCCCAGGCCGTCGATGACGAAGGCTTCGAGGTGCGACCGGAGCAGACGCCCGACGGCCCGGCGTTCCGCGTGGTGGGGCAGCGCCCCACCCGCTGGGTCGCGCAGACGGATTTCAGCAACGACGAGGCGGTCGGCTACCTCGCGGACCGGCTGGCCCGCTACGGGGTGGAGGACGCGCTGTTCAAGGCCGGCGCCACGCCGGGCGCGACCGTCCTCATCGGGCCGGAGGACGACGCGGTCGTCTTCGACTGGGAGCCGACCCTGCACAGCGGCGCCGAGCTGCTCGGCGCGCGCGGCACCGACCCCCGCCTGGCGGGCTCCTCGCGTCCGACGCGGGGGGACAAGCGGGCGCTCTACGAGGACCGACGCATCGCCAAGCGCGCCGCCCGCGAGGAGCTGGCCGACGAGCGCGACGCGGGCGTCTGGGTCGATCCCGGCGACGACGCCTGACCCCGCCCGCCGGATCACGCCCGCAACCTCCACACCGCCGTCCGCGGACTGCGTGGCTCCGCCCGCACCGTCAGCGCCCTCGGCTCGCGGCTCAGCTCCGCCGTCGCTCGGCCGATAGGTCCCTACTGGACCCGCGCTCCCGCGCGCGCGAGGGCTGGACGCCCGGGAAGCAACGCCGACCCGAGTAGGGGGACGCCGTGTACGTCATCGACTGCCGGATGGCCCCGCCTCCGCCCGTCCCGTCCGTGTCCGGGACCGCCGCGTCCTCAACCGCCACCTCGAACCGCTACAGCGTCCTCGACGGGGACCGGGCGGAGTACGCGCGGCGCGTGTTCCGTACCGCGTTGGGCCACCTCACCGACGACGATCGCGCCCTGATCCGGGCGGTCACCGGGGAGGCGATCTGGCCCGGGCAGTCCCTGCAGGAGAAGGACCTGAGCAGCTTCGCGATGCAGATCGCGGTGGACCGGCGCACGGCCGTGCTCCTGGAGGGACGCGAGGTGGACCCCGCCTACCTCTACCGCACCCGGGATCTGTTCGAGCGCCTCGGGGTGGGGGAGAACCCGTTCGCCGGCGCGAACCTGCAGCGCGCTCTCGCCTACCTGGACCGCCGCGGCTCGGGACGGATCGACGTCGCGCTGTGAGGAATCCGCGCCCCTCTCGGGGCGTGAGCCTCCCGACTCTGCGGTGGCGGGCGACCCTGCAGCGGTTAGGATGAGCCGCGCCCTCGTCCCCCGGCGCGCTGTCCCGTCACATGCCATCCGCACCCGTGCGCCCGGCACCGCGAAGGGCCCGGGCGGACGAGCCGCACTACTAGATGAGTCGCCAGCGCGCGGAGGTGCCACGTGACGAACGGAACGCCGGGGGGATCCGGCGACCAGGTGCGCGCGTGCGTCTGCGGACACCCGGAGACGGCCCACCAGCACTACCGGGCCGGCACGGACTGCGCGCTGTGCACCTGCCCCCGGTTTCGCTCGCCGGCCGGCCGACTCGGTGACCTCGCGACGGGTCTGGGCGCCGCCGTGCGCTCGTTGACCGGCCGCTGGCCCCGTCGCTGACCCCGCGCGACCGCTGATCGCGCGCGACCGGTGATCGCGCGCGACGCGGGCTGATGGAACCGGCCGCGCCCGACGCGCGGTGCTGCCACCGACCGCTTCCGGGCGCGCGAGGCCGCCCACCATCTGGACGGTCGCGCGGCGACTCCGGCCGGCCGACCCGTGTCGTCAACGCCGCCACCGCCACTGATTCGATTGGCTGCTAACGAGATTGGAAAGCCGCGCCCCACGGGCCGGATTGCCTCCGAAAACGGCTACTGCATCGCATTCTGTCATGTGGTACGGTCGACCTGGACGCTCGTTGGGGAGCGTTCGCATCAGGCTGACACTGGGGAGTGCGGCGCGTATGACGCGCCGAAGAATCAGCCTGTAGGGGACACATCAGGAGTGGGGGAGGCTTCAGCATGCGCCCAAGGAGTTCCGGTCGATCGGCCACGGTTTCCATCGTGGTTCCCGTCTTGAATGAGGCGAGGAACCTCGAGTTGATTCTTCCGCAATTGCCCAAGGTCCACCAGGTCGTCCTGGTCGACGGGCGCAGCGTCGACGACACGGTGGCCACGGCCCGGCGAATCATGCCGGACATCACCGTCGTCACTCAGACCCGCCGCGGCAAGGGCAACGCCCTGGCCTGCGGTTTCGAAGCCGCGACGGGCGACATCATCGTCATGTTCGACGCGGACTGCTCCGCGGACCCCCGTGAGATCCCGGCTTTCGTCGACGCGCTGCTCGACGGCGCCGACTTCGCCAAGGGGAGCCGCTATGTGCGCGGTGGCGGATCGCAGGATCTGACCATTCTGCGCTCGGCAGGAAACCGGGCCCTCAACGGGCTCGCCAATACGCTCATGCGGACCCGATACACCGATTTGTGCTACGGATACAACGCCTTCTGGCGGGACATTCTCCCGGAGCTCCGCCTCCCGGAGACCGTCATTGACGGGGCTGGGCCGGACACCAAGATCTGGGGCGACGGATTCGAGATCGAGACGCTGCTCGCCTGCCGGGTGACGGCCGCGAAGCTCGACGTGGCCGAGGTCCCGAGCGTGGAGCTGCCCCGTATGTACGGGGACAGCAACCTCAACACGTTCCGTGACGGGGCGCGCGTGCTCCGCACGATCGTGGCCGAGCAGAAGGCGCAGCGGTCCGCCGCGCCTCGCGTTACCGAGCCGGCGTCCGCCCGGAGCGGTCGCCCGGCGCTCGAGGTCCTGCGCGGAGGCGCCGAGACCTCCACCGCGCGGTCCTCGTACGATCGCCGCCCGCGCCAGGCCCGGCCCGCGTACTCGCGCCCGGACGTTGAGCAGGCCCGCTCCAAGGGCGGCGGCGGCCGCGGTCGCCTGGCCCGCGGCCAAGCAGTGGT
>CAKUSI010000325.1 GCA_934678955.1 uncultured Austwickia sp.
TGGTGTTCCTCCAAGGCGACGAGGCCGACCGTCCGTTGCGCATCCTCGGTGAGCTGGGGCATGTCGATGCGGTGGACTACCTCGCGCAGTGGGACTACGGCGAGGAGACCACCCAGGCGGCATTGGAGAACGGGTACGTCTACGACGAACCCGGCGAGGGCACCAACGACCGGGTGATGATGTCCGGCGACTACGCCCTGGTCGTCAACCCGCACGTCGGGTACGTCTCTCTGCTGCGCCGCCACCCCGAACCCGACGCAAGCACCGAAGCGATCGACGAGCCGTCGCCGACACGGGATGGGCCGGAGCTGCTGGTCTCGTACTCCTCGCCGGGCGCTCCAAAGCGCCGTGACATGCCGCCCCCAAAGCAGGGACGGTCGTGGTTCGAGCCCGCGAAGATCACCGCCGTCCGCGAGTCACGAGGGCTGGGACTGTGAACCAAGATCGCGAGCGGCTGCACACTGCCGTGCTGGTCGCGCCGTCGAAGGAACGCCGCAAGCTCCGCAAGCAACGCCGCCGTGCCGAAGCCCGACTCCACGCCGAGCAGCGCAAGGCTGAACTCGCCGCCGCGAAAGCAAGGGTGGAGGTTGAGCGGGCGGAGCGGCGCGCCACGATCTACCTGCCAAAGGGCGGCGAGCTAGGTGCGGCGCAGCTGAGGACGCCGGGACGGTTCCGGCTCCCACGTCACCAGGACACCTCCGCGACCTTGGCGGGGGCGTATCCGTTCGTCGCCGAAGGCGGCCTCGGCGCCGATGGGGTGTTCGTCGGCCAAGACCTCTACTCCGGCGGTAGCTTCGTCTATGACCCATGGGTGCTCTATGCCCGCGGCATCATCACCGCCCCCAACGTGGTGCTGGCCGGGATCGTCGGCTCCGGCAAATCGAGTCTTGCGAAGTCGCTCTACACAAGGTCTTTACCGTTCGGCCGCAGGGTCTACGTCCCGGGCGATCCGAAGGGTGAGCACACCGCCGTCGCCAACGCCGTCGGCGGCCGCGCAATCGTGCTGGGCCATGGACTCAATACCCGCCTGAACCCCCTCGACGAGGGCCACCGCCCGTCCGGGTTGTCGGACGAGCAGTGGGCCTCCACCGTCGCCGCCCGCAGGCGCGATCTGATCGGCGCGCTCGCGGAGACCGTGCTTGCGCGGGGGTTGTCGCCGTTGGAGCACACCGCGATCGACCTGGCGTTGACGCAGACGGTGCGAGAGAACGAGATACCGATCCTGCCGATGGTCGTCGACCGCATCTTGGGCCCCAGCACCGATCCCAACGGGCACCTCGCCGAAGACGGCCGCCTCGTCGGTCACGCACTGCGCCGCCTCGTCGCCGGTGATCTCGCAGGACTGTTCGACGGCCCCTCCACGGTCACGTTCGACCCCAGCCTGCCGATGATCTCCCTCGACCTCTCACGGGTGACAGAGAACTCGACCCTGATCTCGGTGTTGATGACGTGCTCGTCGGCATGGATGGAATCAGCCTTGTTGGACCCGAATGGTGGGCAGCGGTGGGTGATCTACGACGAGGCCTGGCGGCTCATGTCCCACCCCGCACTGCTGCGAAGGATGGACGCCCACTGGCGACTCGCCCGCCACTACGGGATCGCGAACATGCTGATCTTCCACAAGCTCACCGATCTCGACAACGTCGGCGACCAAGGCTCCGCCATGCGCTCACTCGCCAACTCGTTGCTGGCCAATGCGGAGACGCGGATCGTGTACCGGCAGGAATCCGACCAACTCGGACCCACCGCTTCCGCCCTCGGGCTGACCAGCACCGAGCAACAGCTCCTGCCGAACCTCGGTGTCGGCCAAGGGCTCTGGCGGATCAAGGCCAGGAGCTTCGTGACTCAGCACCAGTTACACCCCGCCGAGTTGGCGTTGTTCGATACGAGCTTTCGCGCGGCTGGGGGTCACCGATGAACCTCTCCCGCTCACAGCACCCCCGCGATGGCGAGAGTGAGGTGCCTGTTGATCTGCCGAGTGTGGTCGTTACGGTCGCTGCGGACGGCATGCTCACCGCGACCGTCGATGGCATCGCCCACCCGCAACCCGCTGCGGGGGCGTGGACTCGGGCGACGTTCGGGCCGCTGATGGATGAGATCACGAAGGACCGCACCATCTCGGTGCGGGTCGAGGTGCGCGAGTGTGACGGTGGAGTGTTCACCGACATCATCCACGCCCGCAAACGAACTCCACCTGTCCGAGTAACCGGGCAGGAATCGGTACCGGGCACACGGCGAGGCCGCCGCGCCGCCACGCCCCGAGCACCGCAGTTGATGGAGGTTGAGGGCGACGGGTTTGTGCCTGGTGAGGATGTCGCCGTCGCGGTCATCGTGAGCCACACCGACGCCGCCGGAACTGGCACTGCGCGTGCGCTGGTCGATCTCGACGACCTCCCGACAGGTACGACGGGCGAAGTGATCCTGTTCGGACGAATCTCGGGCACGACCGCGATCCGGCGGCTGCAATGAACCCGAGACAGGGCGGGAGCATGGGCGACGAACTCACCAACGCCGCCCTCATCGCCCTGATCGGAGCCTTCGGCCTCACACTCGTCCTCCGAGGAGCCGGCTCAATCGCTGCGTTCCTCTCTGGCACACCCGAGCCCGAGACTGGGCCGGCTTCAGGTCTCGGAGTGCTGTTCAACCCAGCAGACCCGGCAGGGGTTCTCGACGCCCCAGGGCTCAGTCCCGTCGTCTACTGGATCGTCACAGCCATACTGCTCACCGGGCTAATCGCCACGGTGACATGGGTTTGGATTCTGCTGCGCCGACACAATCGCAAAACCGACACTGATCCGCACCGTCTCGCCGGGACCGCGACTGTGCACGAGGTCAAGACCACGGCATCCGCGAAGGCACTCCTGCATCGTGCCGGAACCCTGCGACCGTCCCTGGCCACACCCTCGCCCGCTGACGTCGGCTACCTGCTCGGAACCAGCCGCGCGACCGGCGTGTGGGCGTCGGTGGAAGACTCGATCCTGCTGATCGGCCCGCCCCGCTCCGGCAAGGGACTGCACGTCGTCATCAACGCGATCCTGGACGCACCAGGGGCCGTCGTCACCACCAGCACCCGACCAGATAATCTGACCGCCACATTGCGAGCGAGGCGCCGTAAAGGCGGACCAGTTGCAGTATTCGACCCCCAACGCCTCGCCGAGGGCATCCCCGCTGGTCTGCGATGGTCACCGGTGCGCGGGTGTGAGGACCCGTTGACCGCAATGATTCGCGCAAACGGACTCGCCGCTGCCACCGGGCTCTCCTCTGGCGGCGTGGAGTCCGGCGGGTTCTGGGAAGGCAAGACCCGCACCGCGCTCCAAGCACTACTCCACGCCGCAGCGCTCGACGGCAGGCCGCCTGCTGAGTTGTTCCGGTGGACACTCGACCCCAGCGCTGCTGCCGAGGCCGTCGCGATCCTGAACTCGAACCCGAACGCCGCGATGGGGTGGGGCGACTCGCTCGGCGCGATGATCGACGCCGACCCCAAGACCCGCGACAGCATCTGGCAAGGCGTCTCCCTCGCCCTCGCAGCCCTCGCCGACCCCCGCGTGCTCGATGCCGTCACACCCGGACCCAACGAACAGTTCGACCCCGAAACCTTCCTCACCCAGCAAGGCACGCTCTATCTGCTCGCCACCGGAGCAGGGGCCAGCGCATCCGCCGCGCTCGTCGCCGCGCTCGTGGAAGACCTCATCGAAACCGCCCGCCGACTCGCCGCCCGGTCACCCGGAGCCCGACTCGACCCGCCGCTACTCCTAGCGCTCGACGAGATCGGCAACCTCGCGCCCCTGCCGTCACTGCCGATGCTGATGGCCGAAGGCGGCGGCACCGGGATCACCAGCATGCCCGTCTTGCAGTCCCTCGCCCAAGCCCGCGACCGGTGGAGCGAGAATCAGGCCAGCGCGATATGGGACGCCAGCATCGTCAAGGTCATCCTCGGCGGAGCATCCAACAGCCGCGACCTCCAAGATCTGTCCACCCTTATCGGGGAACGCGACGAATACACCAACAGCGTGACCCTCGGCGACCACGGCACCCGGTCGAACCAGCGCTCCATACGGCGGGTTTCGATCCTGCCACCCGACCGCATCCGCACTCTGCCCTTCGGCACCGGCATTACCCTGCTGCGCTCCGCGCCACCCATCGTTACCAACCTGCGTGCCTGGCCCGACCGTCCCGACTCCGCGCAGCTCCGCAGCGACCGCACCGAACTTGAAGCCCTCCTACGCCGCCCTGCACCCTGACGCCACGGTCTGGGTGCGGGAGCGCACCTGCCTGATACGGCGGCCACGACGAGCTGGCTGCCTGAGATCAGGAGGAGGCCATCATGGCCATTCGCACTCATCAGTCCAGATCAGCGCGGAGACGAAGCAGGCGCTTTCGTCGATGCTCCACGCACGGTTCGACGAGATGATGTCCGAGGGTGTCGCGGAGCTCTCTGACCTCGCCGCACGTCGTGCGCAGCTCGAAGGTGAGCAGGAGAAGCTGCTCCGAGCGCACTACGCG
>CAKUSI010000326.1 GCA_934678955.1 uncultured Austwickia sp.
CTACTGGATGCACAACGCGTGGCTGACCGCCGCCGGGGAGAAGATGAGCAAGTCCCTCGGCAACGGGATGACGATCGCCGAGATCACGAAGGTGGCCCGGCCGCTGGCCGTGCGCTACTACCTGTCGGCGTCGCATTACCGCAGCACGATCGAATACCACGAGGGGTCGCTCGCCGAGGCCGAGGCCGCGGTGGAGCGCATCGAGGGATTCCTGCGGCGGGCGGGCGTCGAGGCGATCGACCCGCGGCAGGTGGAACTGCCGGAGGCCTTCCGCGCCGCCATGGACGACGACCTCGGAGTCCCGGGGGCGCTCGCGGTCGTGCACGAGACCGTTCGCGCGGGCAACACGGCCCTGGACAGCGGCGACCCGGACGTCGCCATGGCGGCCGCGCATCAGGTGCTGGCGATGACCTCCGTGCTCGGGGTGAACCCGCTCGACGAGACGTGGTCCGGCGGCGCGGGGGGCGACCACGACGACGCCGCGACGGCGGCCCTGGACTCCCTCATCGCCGAGCGGTTGGAGCAGCGCGCGGCCGCGCGGCAGTCCCGCGACTTCGAGGCGGCAGACGCCATTCGCGACGCGCTGGCGGCGGCGGGAGTGGTCGTGGAGGACACGCCGACCGGCGCCCGGTGGAGCCTGGCGCGACGCTCGGATGGCGGCTGAGGTGGCGGGCAACTCGCGCCGCCCGGGCGCGGTCCGCAAGAGCGGCACCAAGAAGGGGATGGTGGTCGGCTCCGGGGGCCAACGGCGGCGCCGCCTGGAGGGCAAGGGGCCCACGCCCAAGGCCGAGGACCGCGTGTATCACAAGGCGCACAAGGCGCAGCGTGCGAAGCAGGCCCGCGCGGCCCAAGCAGCCGGAGGAGCCGCAGGCGCTGCCGGCGGAACGCGGGCACGCACCGGCCCCCGCCGGGCGCGCACCTCGACCGAGATCGTGGCGGGACGCAACGCGGTCGTCGAGGCATTGCAGGCCCACGTGCCGATCACGACGCTCTACCTGGCACCGGGGTCGCGGACCGACGAGCGCGTCCGGGAGGCGCTGAAGGCCGCGCACGACCGCGGCATCCCGGTGCTGGAGACCCCGCGGGGGGAGCTGGATCGGCTCACCGAGGGGACGCTCCATCAGGGTCTGGCGGCCCAGGTGCCGGCGTACGAGTACTCCCACCCGAGCGACCTGCTCGCCCCGGAGGCCCCGGGCGTTCCGCTGCTCGTCGCGCTCGACGGCATCACGGACCCGCGGAACCTGGGCGCGATCATCCGTTCGGTGGCGGCGTTCGGGGGGCACGGCGTGGTCGTCCCGCAGCGGCGCTCGGTGGGGATGACCGCCTCGGCGTGGAAGACGTCGGCGGGGGCGGCGGCCCGCGTGCCGGTGGCCCAGGCGGGCAACCTGGTGCGGGTGCTGGAGGAATACCAGGCGGCGGGCTTCTTCGTCGTCGGGCTCGCCGCGGACGGCGACGTGTCCCTCCCAGACCTGGAGCTGACCGACGTCCCGCTCGTGCTGGTGGTCGGCTCGGAGGGGCAGGGCCTCTCGCGCCTCGTCCGGGAGACGTGCGACCAGGTGGTGTCGATCCCCATCGGCTCGATCGAGTCCTTGAACGCGGGTGTCGCCGCGGGCGTCGCCCTGTATGAGGTCGCGCGGCGCCGCTCCTCCTGAGGCGGGCGAATGATGCGACGTCAGGGTCCGTCCGCGAACATCGCGATCACCGGCATCTCCACGGTGTCGACGCCGACGATCGCTTCTTCGTCGCGTTTGGCCGGCAGCACGGTGTTGAGGTAGTCGACGAAGGCCCAGAGCGTGGTCACGTCCTGACCCTCGCGCTCCGACATGAACCAGCGGTGCTCCAACACCTCGTGGAACAGCTCGGCCGGCTCCAGTTTGGCCGACAGGTCGGGCGGGATGTTGGACACGACCGGCTCGTAGACGCGGCTCATCCACTCGTGCGCGACGAGTTCCTCGCTCTCGTCCGCGCGGCCGTGCTCGGCGGCGTAACGGTCGAGGTCGTTGAGCAGTCGGCGAGCCTGATTCTCTTGGACGTCCAAACCCGTGAGACGCATCAGGCGGCGACTGTGGTGCCCCGCGTCCACGACCTTCGGCTGGATCTGGATCGACGTGGTGTCGGGTTCCGTCGACATCGACAGCTCGTCGACGTCGAAGCCGAGTGTGTTGAGGCGCCGAATGCGCTCGTCGATGCGCCACCGTTCGCCGAGGCCCACCCGCTCCACGCCCGTGAGCTCCTCCCACAGCTGCGTATAACGGGTGATGACCCGTTCGGACACCACAATGGGGTCGAGATCCTTGTCCAGCACTCCGAGCGCGGCCAGGTCCATGAGCTCGCCCGCGATGTTGACGCGCGCGATCTCCAGGTCGTGGGAGCGCTGCCCCGGCGTGAGCGACGGCACCAGCTGGCCGGTCTCCGCGTCCACGAGGTAGGCGGAGAACGCCCCGGCGTCGCGCCGGAACAGCGCGTTGGACAGCGACACGTCGCCCCACCAGAAGCCGCCGAGGTGCAGCTTGACCAGCAGGACGGCGAGCGCGTCGAGGAGGCGGTTGGCGGTGTCGGGGCGCATCCGCTGGCTGAACACCGCGCGGAAGGGCATCGAGAAGCGCAGGTGGCGGGTCACCAGGCACGCGTCCAGCGGCTCGCCGTCGGCCCTTTCCCGGCCGCTGACCACGCCGAACGCCTTCACACAGGGCCGACCCTGGCGGCGGAGCGCCTTCAACAGCTGGTACTCGGCCCTGGCCAGCTCCTCGCGGATCTCCTTGACCGCGAGCACCCGGCCGGACACCTTGACGAAGCGCACCACGTGCCGGGAGATGCCCCGCGGGAGGTCCGCGATGTAGGGCCCCTCCCACTCTTCGAGCGGACGGTCCCACGGCAAGGCGAGCAGCTCGGGATCGGGCTGCGAGGCGGTGATATGGAGCGCCACGTCGTCATGGTCGCACGGCGGGGGCTCGGCCTCGGAGAGGCTCGATCAGTCGGGGGCGCTCGGGGGCGGTCGGCGGGGCTCGCTCGGTGAGTTCAGTCGAGCAGGCGGCGCCCGGTCTGCGCGTCGAAGTAGTGGACGTGTCGGTCGCTCGGCAGCACGTGCACGACGGACCCCGGGGAGGGCGCCAGGGAGGGATCGCACGCTGCGAGCAACGGGGGCTCGTGCTCCGCGCCCGCGAGGGCGCCCACCACCAGGCATTCGCTCCCGCTGCGCCGCACCTCGATGACCTGCACGGGCAGCCCCGTGGCCGCCACGCTGAGGTCCTGCGGGCGCACGCCGAGAGTCAGGGCGTCGCCTGGCGCGATGCCCGGTGGGCGGGGGAGCACCGTCAGGCCGAACGGGACGCCGTCCTCGCCGGCCTCGACGTCGAACAGGTGCATCGGCGAGGAACCGATGAAGCCCGCCACGAACGCGTTCACCGGACGTTCCAGGATCTTCGCCGGCGTGTCGACCTGCTGGAGTGATCCCTCGCGCATCACCGCCACGCGATCGCCCATCGTCAACGCCTCCACCTGATCGTGCGTGACATACACGGTCGTAATCCCGAGGCGACGCTGCAGGTCGGCGATCTGCGCACGCGTCTGCGCCCGTAGCTCGGCGTCGAGGTTCGACAGCGGCTCGTCCATGAGGAAGACCCGCGGCTCCCGCACGATCGCCCGCCCCATGGCGACCCGCTGCCGTTGGCCGCCGGAGAGGGCCTTGGGCTTGCGATCCAGGTGCGCGGTGAGGTCCAGGATGTGCGCGGCTTCCTCGACGCGTCGGCGGATCTCCTCGGGGTCCACGCCGGCGATCTTGAGCGCGAAACCCATGTTGTCGGCGACGGTCATGTGGGGGTAGAGGGCGTAGTTCTGGAACACCATCGCGACGTCCCGATCCTTCGGGGACCACTCGGTGACGTCCTGGCCGTCGATGAAGATGCGCCCCGAGTCCACTTCCTCCAGCCCCGCCAGCATGCGCAGGGCGGTCGACTTCCCGCAGCCAGGCGGGCCGACGAGGACGAGGAACTCGCCGTCCACGATGTCGAGCACGAGATCGTCCACGGAGGGTCGGTCGTTCCCCGGGTAGGTCCGCGTCGCGTGGTCGAACCGTACGGTGGCCATGACGTCGTCGTCCCTTCTCACCCCTGCACAGGCCGCCCGAACGCGCGGGGGAGCCTGCTGCCGCTCGGCGATGGGCGGCGCCTGCCATTCTGGCAGAGGGCGCGGCGCGTCGGACGGCTCCCGGAGGGGAAGTAGGGGTGAGGTCAGCGACGGGTGGCGACGAACAGCTCCAGGCAGGCCACCGCCGAAGGGATCCCCGGCACGCGCCAGCCGGCCGCCGTCTCGCCCTCGCCGACCTTGATCGTCAGGTCGCCGTCGGCCGGCCGCAGGGCGGTGAAGGCTCGCTCGTCGGTCACGTCGTCGCCCAGGTAGACGACGATGTCGGCCCGCACGTGCCGGGCCAGGCTCACCAGCGCGGTCCCCTTGTCCGCGGCGTGGACCCCGATCTCCTGCACGTTCTTGCCG
>CAKUSI010000327.1 GCA_934678955.1 uncultured Austwickia sp.
GAGGTCGTCCGGGTGCACACGCACGACTGGCACATGATGCAGCAGGTGTTCACCGACGAGGCCCCGACCGAGCTGCCCGCGCCGGCTCGCGCGGCGCACCGGTCTCGCGCGGCGCACCGGTCTCGGGCGGCGCACCGAGGCGTCCGGGGGGTGGCATGAGGGTCGGGATCGTCTGCCCGTACAGCTTCGACATGCCCGGCGGCGTGCAGTTCCACGTCCGGGACCTCGCCGAGGCCCTGATCTCCGGCGGGCACCAGGTCAGCGTCCTGGCCCCGGCGGAGGAGGAGACCCCGCTGCCTCCGTACGTGGTCGGAACGGGCAAGACCGTGGCAGTGCGTTATAACGGATCGGTCGCCCGCCTCGCGTTCGGGCCGATCACCGCCGGCAAGGTGGCGCGCTGGCTGGAGACCGGCGCGTTCGACGTCGTCCACATCCACGAGCCGATCGCGCCCAGCCTGTCGATCCTGGCCCTGTGGGCGGTTGAGGGGCCGACGGTGGCGACCTTTCACACCAGCTTCGTGCGGTCACGGGCCATGCAGGCGGCATACCCGGTCGTGCGCTCCAGCATCGAGAAGATCCACGGCCGGATCGCCGTGTCCGAGGCCGCGCGAGAGACCGTTATCACGCACATCGGGGGGGATGCGGTCGTGATTCCCAACGGGGTCTTCGTGGACCGCTTCGAGCGGGCCGTGCCCAGCCCGGACTGGCAGGGGACACCGGGGAGGCCCACCGTCGCCTTCCTCGGGCGGCTCGACGAACCCCGCAAGGGCCTGTCCGTGCTGCTGGAGGCCGTGCCGGCGCTGCGCGCCCGGCACCCGGGAGTTCGCTTCCTGATCGCCGGACACGGGGACGGCGGCGCGGCCCGGGACCGGTTGGCGGCGGGGGACCGTGCGTGCCTGGAGTTTCTCGGCGGCGTCAGCGATAGGGCCAAGCAGTCGCTGCTTCGCAGCGTGGACGCGTACGTCGCCCCGCACACCGGCGGCGAGAGCTTCGGCATCGTCCTGGTGGAGGCGATGGCGGCGGGCGCACCGGTGGTGGCGAGCGATCTGCCCGCGTTCACCCGGGTGCTCGACGACGGCCGGGTCGGGGCCCAGTTCCCGGTGGGTGACTCGGCGGCGCTCGCGGCGCGGCTGGGCGACCTGCTGGGCGACCCAGCGGAGCGGGCGCGGCTCGCCGACGCAGCCCGCCGGCACGCACAGCGGTATGACTGGTCCACGGTCGCCGCGGACGTCCTCGCGGTCTACGAGACGGTGACCGCGGGCACGGACGCCGTCGGAGAGCGGGAGTCCCTGGCGCACTCGGGTCACTCCGCGCACGGCCGGAGCGCGGCGCACGGACCCGCAGGTGACCCGCCGGGTGAGCACGAGGCTGAGGGACGCGACACTGAGGGGCGCGACGCCGCGGCGTCGGGCGTCGGGTCGTGGGAATCCTGGCGGGAGCGGGCGAGGCGCGCGGCGCGCCTGGGCCGGGGCGAACGGGAGGCCGGGACGCGTCGGCGCTTCCGGGGCAGGAGGTCGCAGTGAGCGTCCTGGAGATCGTCACGCTCGTGGTCGCGGTGCTGATCGCGTTCGCCTGGTACCTCACCTACACCGCCGCCCGACTGGATCGGCTGCACACGCGGATGGAGGGGACCTACGCCGCGCTGGACGCCCAACTTGTGCGCCGCGCCGAGGCCGTGCTGGAGCTGGCCAACTCCGGGGCGCTCGATCCCGCCGGGGCGCTGATCGTCGCCGGCGCCGCGACCGATTCGCTGGAGGGCGGGGAGGTGGACCAGGCCGAGCGCGAGGCCATCGAGAGCGAGCTGACCCAGGCGATCCGGCTCGTGGTCCCGGACGCGACGGGAAAAGGCGGCAACGGGTCCCGTGACGCCGCCACCGAGGCGACCCATCGGCTGGACGATGCGCACCACCGGGTCACGATGGCGCGGCGCTTCCACAACGACGCGGTGACCGATGTCTTACGCCTGCGCCGCAACCCCCTGGTGCGGGCGTTCCGGCTGGCGGGTTACACCGATCTGCCCCGGACGGTCGAGTTCGACGACGACCTGGCCGTGCGCCGCTGACGACGAACAGGCCGCGGGCGCAAGGGAAGACGAGCTCGTGCCCGGCCCCGGTGAACCGCATTCACTTCAGGGCGCCCACCGGGCCACGTCACCTGTGGGTATGCTCGCTGCGGCCGGGCCATTATCTCGCCGCGACGCCCGCCGGCCGGGGCGAGGATGCTCGTCACGGCAAGCGTGGTCGCGGGCCTCATCGGCCGACCCGACAGCCCATACCGGCTGGACCCGGCGCACGAACCCCCCCCGGACCCGCGAAAGGCGACGGCAGCACCGTGACCACGCAGCAGCAGACCCCCACCACAGGCACCTCCCGCGTGAAGCGCGGCATGGCCGAGATGCTGAAGGGCGGCGTCATCATGGACGTCGTCACCCCCGACCAGGCCAAGATCGCCGAGGACGCCGGAGCGGTCGCGGTGATGGCGCTCGAGCGGGTCCCCGCGGACATCCGCGCCCAGGGCGGGGTCTCCCGCATGAGCGACCCCGACATGATCGCGGGGATCATCGAGGCGGTCTCCATCCCGGTCATGGCCAAGGCGCGCATCGGGCACTTCGTCGAGGCCCAGGTGCTGCAGGCGCTCGGGGTCGATTACATCGATGAATCCGAGGTCCTGACGCCCGCCGACTACGAGAACCACATCGACAAGTGGGCCTTCACGGTGCCCTTCGTGTGCGGTGCGACCAACCTGGGCGAGGCGCTGCGTCGCATCACCGAGGGCGCGGCGATGATCCGCTCGAAGGGCGAGGCCGGCACCGGCGACGTGTCCAACGCGACCACGCACATGCGCGAGCTGCGCAAGGCCATCCGGCGGCTGCAGAACATGGTGCCGGACGAGCTGTACGTGGCCGCCAAGGAGCTGGCGGCCCCGTACGACCTCGTGAAGGAGGTCGCCGAGGCCGGGAAGCTGCCGGTGGTGCTGTTCACGGCCGGCGGCATCGCGACGCCCGCCGACGCCGCGATGATGATGCAACTCGGCGCCGAGGGCGTCTTCGTGGGATCGGGGATCTTCAAGTCCGGCGACCCGGCCAAGCGCGCGGCGGCGATCGTGAAGGCGACCACGTTCTACGACGACCCGTCCGTGATCGCCGAGGTGTCCCGCGGCCTGGGTGAGGCCATGGTCGGCATCAACGTCGACGAGATCCCGCAGCCGCACCGCCTGGCCGAGCGCGGCTGGTAGATCACCTGGCAACCCCCTCGGTGACTTCCCGCGGGCCGGGTGGACACCTCTCGGTTCGGGTCAGTTCTGCTGGTGCGGGGGTGTGTATGTCCTCGTGGGCACTCCTTGCCGAGGGTGGGCACCCCTTGCCGAGGGTGGGCTCACCTCGGTGTTGCTGGGCTCTCCTCGTACGGGCGGTGTCGAGGCCAGGTGGGCTTCCCTCGGGTCGGGTGGGCACCGCTCGTCTCGGGTGGGCACTTGTCTGAACGGGTGTTCACCCGCAGGAAAGTGAGTTCGGCCGGGGTGAGGAGAGCCGACCGAGGGCTGGGGGCCCTGCCTTGAGGTGTGCTCGGTCGGTCCGGCGAAGGTCGACCCGCTGTCGTGAGCGTCCGGACGGTGCCCGAGGCGGTCAGCGGCGCCGGTGTGAGTACTGCACCAGTGACGGTCCTGGAGACGGCGTTCTGCGGCCAACGTGGCAATCGGTGTCTGCGATGCGGTGCTGGTCCGCCGGCCGGCTGGCCTGCGTCGTCCACACCCCAGGTGCTCGGGCGCGTCATCCACAGGGCGGCCTGAGGGGTGTTCCCGGCGAGGCGTCCGACCGCGCAGCCTTCCCTCATGGATTACGACGCCTTGGCACGGGAACTACTGGCCGCAAACCCCTTCTCTCCTCTCGTTCGGCCTCCGCAGCCGGGATCGGTCCAGGCGCTCTCGTCGGCCTGCTCCGGCGCGGCGTCGTGGAACGCGTCACCACGGGGTATTACGCCGCGGGCGATCCGACCCTCGCTGGGCGTCTCGGTCGGTTGAGTCTGGCCGTGGCCGCGCGCTACGGCGCTCGCGTTGTCGTCAGCCACCATGGCGCTCTGGCGTTGTCCGGCCTACCCCTCCACGGGATGGACCTGAAGGTGGCCCACCTCACGTACCGTCGAGGCGGCAGTTACCGCCGACGCACCGACCATGTGGTGCACGCCGCGATCGCTCAGGCACTGACGACCGCGACGAGCGCTGGCGCCGCGGCATCCGGTACGGACCCCGGCCGCCCACACCTCACGCTCGCCCCGGTCATGGGGCTGCCCACCGCGTTGGTGCAGGTCGGGCTGCTCTGGGGGATTCGCGCGCTGGTCGTCGCGGGCGACGCCGCCCTCGCGCGAGGGATGGTGACACGCGCCGAGCTGGTGGAGGCCGCCGAGCAGTTCCGGAACTGCGCCGGCCGCGCCGCCGTCCTCGCAGGGGTCGACCTGCTCGACTCGGGCAGCGAGTCACCAGGCGAGA
>CAKUSI010000328.1 GCA_934678955.1 uncultured Austwickia sp.
GTTCTACGGCGAGGGCGTGGCCTCCGTGCCGCTCGCCAACCGCGCGACGATCGCCAACATGAGCCCCGAGTTCGGCTCGACCTGCGCGATCTTCCCGATCGACGACAAGACGCTGGAATACCTGCAGCTCACCGGCCGCAGCCAGGAGTCGATCGACCTGGTCGAGGCCTACGCCAAGGAGCAGGGCATGTGGCTCGACCCGAGCAGCGAGCCGCGCTTCTCCGAGAAGATCGAGCTCGACCTGTCCACCGTCGTGCCCTCGATCTCCGGGCCGAAGCGCCCGCAGGACCGCATCGAGCTGTCGCAGTCGCAGGCGAGCTTCACCGCGGCGCTGCCGACCTACACCTCCGACCCCGGCCGCAGCGTGCCGGTGACGCTGGCCGACGGCACCTCCTTCGAGTTGAAGAACGGCGCGGTCGTCATCGCGGCGATCACCTCCTGCACCAACACCTCCAACCCCTCGGTGATGGTCGCCGCCGGCCTCGTCGCCAAGAAGGCGCACGAGCGGGGCATGACCCGCAAGCCGTGGGTGAAGACCTCGATGGGCCCCGGCAGCAAGGTCGTGACCGGCTACTACGAGGCCGCGGGCCTGTGGCCGGCGCTGGACGCCATCGGCTACAACCTGGTGGGTTACGGCTGCACCACCTGCATCGGCAACTCCGGCCCGCTGCTGCCGGAGATCAGCAAGGCGATCAACGACAACGACATGGCGGTCACCGCGGTGCTCTCCGGCAACCGCAACTTCGAGGGCCGGATCAGCCCCGACGTGAAGATGAACTACCTGGCCTCCCCGCCGCTGGTCGTCGTCTACGCGCTCGCGGGCACGATGGACATCGACCTGGACAAGGACCCGATCGGCCAGGACGCCCAGGGCAACGACGTCTACATGCGTGACGTCTGGCCGACCGACGAAGAGGTCGCGGAGGTTATGGAGTCGGCCATCTCCTCGGAGCTGTTCGCCAAGGAGTACGCGGACGTCTTCGCCGGGGACGAGCTGTGGCAGGCGCTGCACACCCCCGAGGGCAAGGTCTTCGAGTGGGTCGACTCCTCGACCTACGTGCGCAAGCCCAACTACTTCGACGGCATGACGATGGACCTGACCCCGGTCTCGGACATCAAGGGCGCCCGCGTGCTCGCCAAGCTGGGCGACTCGGTGACCACCGACCACATCAGCCCGGCCGGCTCGATCAAGTCCGACTCCCCGGCGGGCAAGTACCTGGCCGACCACGGCGTCGCCACCAAGGACTTCAACTCCTACGGGTCCCGGCGCGGCAACCACGAGGTCATGGTCCGCGGCACGTTCGCCAACATCCGGCTGAAGAACCAGCTCCTCGACGGCGTCGAGGGCGGCTACACCCGTGACTTCACCGCCGGTGGCGAGCAGAGCTTCATCTACGACGCCTCGGTGAACTACCTGTCGCAGGGCATCCCGCTCGTCGTGCTGGGCGGCAAGGAGTACGGGTCGGGCTCGAGCCGTGACTGGGCGGCCAAGGGCACTCGCCTCCTCGGCGTCAAGGCCGTGATCGCGGAGTCGTACGAGCGGATCCACCGCTCCAACCTGATCGGGATGGGCGTGCTGCCGCTGCAGTACCCGGCCGGTCAGGACGCCGCCAGCCTCGGGCTGGACGGCACGGAGACCTTCGACATCGAGGGCGTCACGGCCCTGAACTCCGGCACCACTCCCAAGACGCTGAAGGTCACCGCCACGAAGGGCGACGGCTCGCAGATCGTCTTCGATGCGGTCCTGCGCATCGACACCCCCGGCGAGGCGGATTACTACCGCAACGACGGCATCCTGCAGTACGTGCTCCGCAGCCTCGTGAAGGCCTGAGCAGCCCGTTCGTCAAGAGCGCCGCGTCCCGCATCCTGCGGGGCGCGGCGCTTGGCGCGTCCTGCGGGTTCGTGTGTCCCGTTCCGATGTGCCCGGTTCTGATGTGCCCGGTTCTGTTGTGCCTGGTTCTGTTGCGGTTGGGGCGCCCGTGGCCGATGGGACTGCTGGGGCCGCTGCCAGCGGGAATGTCGGAAGTTGCCGACCCCCTCGCCTCCGCCCGCGTAGGGCGGGATGGCACGCTGGAAGGACACAGCGCCCCGTTCGGGGCGGCGGGGAGGTTTGACCGTGGCCGAGGTGGTCGTGCTGCACTCCGCCCTGGGGTTGCGCCCGGGCATCGGGGAGGCCGTGCGTCGGTTGCGTGAACACGGCCACGTGGTGCACGCACCGGACCTGTATGACGGGCACGTCTTCGAGGGGGGCCACGCCGGGTACGCCGCCGGGATGGCCTACCTGGAGGCGACCGGCTGGACGCGGGTCGTCGACCGGGCCTGGGAGGCGGTCGAGGACCTGCCGCGCGCCTTGGTCTATGTCGGCTTCTCGATGGGCGCCGGCATCGCGCAGGAGCTCGCCATCAATCGGCCGGGCGCCCGCGGTGCGGTCCTGATCGCGGGCGGCGGTGCGTACGACGACGAGCCCTGGCCACTCGGCGTCCCAGTGGACGCCCACCACATGGTGGACGACCCGTGGCTGGACGACTTCGCGCCGGTCCGCCTGGCCCGCCAGGCCGCCCGCGCGGGCGCGTGCAGCAGCGTCTACCTCTACCCCGGCGACGGGCACCTCTTCATGGATCCCGGCCTGCCGGAAGAGTTCCACGGTGGGCTGTCAGAGTTGCTGTGGCGCCGCCTCATGCGCTTCCTGATCCGCCTCGAGCAGGGCGTGATCCCCGCAGGTCGCTGACCGGGAGGCCCGACGCGGGCCGAGGAGTCAGCGCGACGCTCGTGCCGGGCGTTGTCGGGGGCCGCGGGCACAATGAGCCCCATGAGCCCAGCGGAGCCGGAGATCCCGCGGAGCGGTGTGCCGCGCGCCGTCCGCGGCGCGCCGCCCGGCTGGCCGGTGGGTGTGCCACCGCCGGACGTCGCCGGGTGGGAGGACGCGGCCACGGAGTGGCTGCTCGATCAGTGTCCCGCGGACTACCGGCTGTATGAGCCCCTGCGGCGGCACCCGGTCGCGCTGGCCTGGGTGGCGGCGCAGCACGTCCGGGCCCAGGTCGAGGCCGCGCGGGAGTGCTATCGCCGGGCCCGGGTCGAGCTGGGCAACGACCTGGGTGCTCGCGGGGTCTCCGAGGTGCTGGGCGTCCTCGAGCGCGAGGGCCTGCGCCTGCGCGCCGCGGCTCGCTCGGCCGAGCTCCTGGACGACGCCCTGCGCG
This sequence comes from uncultured Austwickia sp., assembly GCA_934678955.1. The sequence continues at coordinate 3,198 of CAKUSI010000328.1, forward strand.
GCAAGCGCTTCGTCGAGCGCCTCTGAGGACTCAGTGATGACGGTGGTTGCCGATGACGGGTGATGGCGGCCGCGGTCGCGCGAAGACGGTCGCGACCGCCCGGTGCGCGAGGCCGGCGCCGTCAGTCGGCGGGCACGTGCGTGCCGTGGCCCGCATCCCGGAGGCGGGCTCGCAGCCGTGCCGCGGCGTCGTCCATCGCCGTCGGGTCGGGATCGGGGTCCGCGTTTCGGAAGCTGTAGTCGGTGGGCGTGAACGTCGGCCAGACGTGCAGGTGCAGGTGCGGCACCTCGAAACCCTGGGCCAACAGGCCCACCCGGGGGCAGCCCCACTCGGCCTGCTGGGCCGCGCCGATCTCGCGGGCGACGACGCCCAGGTGGGCGATCAGCTCTGGGCTCGCCTCGGTCCACTGCTCGACCTCATCCCGGGACACCACGAGCGTGTGTCCGGCGGTGATCGGCGCCGCGGTGAGGAACGCCACGCAGGTCTCGTCCTGCCACACGAAGCGGCCCGGGATCTCCCCGGCGATGATCCGGCTGAACACGGTCGGCATGCGACCCAGCCTACGGGCCGCCGACATCACACGGTGCCTGCGCGCGGCGTACCGACCCGCGGCGTACGCTCGGACGCGTGCCGCCTCGCGGCACGTGCCGGGGGGTTCTTGTCAGGGAAAGGGTCGCGCCCATCGTGTCGCTGCTGCAAAAGATTCGTACGCCCGCGGACCTCGCGCACCTCGACGCGACACAGATGCCGGCGCTCGCCGCGGAGATCCGCGCCTTCCTCGTCCAATCAGTGTCCAAGACCGGCGGGCACCTCGGCCCGAACCTGGGCGTCGTCGAGCTGACGATCGCCCTGCACCGGGTCTTCGACAGCCCTCGGGACACGATCGTTTTCGACACAGGCCACATCAGCTACGTCCACAAGCTGCTCACCGGGCGGCAGGAGTTCGACGGGCTACGCGCCAAGGGCGGCCTGTCCGGATACCCGAGCCGCGCCGAGTCCGAGCACGACGTGGTGGAGAACAGCCACGCCTCGACCTCGCTGTCCTGGGCGGCGGGGATCGCCCGGGCCTACCGCCTGCGGGGGGAGCGACGCCATACGGTGGCGGTCATCGGCGACGGCGCGCTCACCGGCGGTATGGCCTGGGAGGCGCTCAACAACCTGGCGGTCGCCAGGGATCTGCCGCTGGTCATCGTCGTCAACGACAACACCCGCAGCTACGCGCCGACGATCGGCGGCGTCTCCGAACACCTCAGTTGGCTGCGGACGACGGACCGGTACGAGGC
>CAKUSI010000329.1 GCA_934678955.1 uncultured Austwickia sp.
CAGTAGTTCCACACGAGCTCATTGGGTCTAAGCCATGCGAACACCTGCGCCATCCGCCACCCGTCGAGGTAGCCCTTCTTGCTGGACTGCTTCTTGGCGGCCTCGACGGTTTTCGGCGAGGCGAACAGCAGGATCTCCGCGTCGGTACGGCTGTCGAGCAAGGTCACCAGCATCGTCGCCGAATGGATGCGCTGATCGCCGCGGGCGCCCGCGACCGCCGAGAGGATCGCCGTCATCATTCCGCCGGCGCACCCACCCATGATGTTGACGTCCGGGGACCCCGACACCTCACACACCACGTCGATGGCGTCCATCACGGCCTGCGCGTAGGTGTCGAAGTCCCAGTGCCGTTCCTTCGCGGTCGGGTTGCGCCAGCTGAGACCGAACACCTGGATGCCGTTCTGCAGCAGGTACTCATACATGCTGCGTCCCGGCGCGAGGTCGAGCGCGTAGTACTTGTTGACCTGCGGCGGGATGACCACCAGCGGTCGGGTCCCGACCTTTTCGGACTGCGGCCGGTAATGCAGGATCTCCACCACGTCGTTACGGAAGATGACCTTGCCCCGCGTGACCGCGAGGTTGATCCCCACGTGGTAGGGCGAGCGGTTCACCTGGGCCGGCATCATGTGGTTGTTGCGCAGGTCGTCGACGAGGTTGCCGAACCCCTTGGCCAGACTCTTGCCTCGGGTCTCCTGCGCCCGCTTCAACGCGGTCGGGTTGGTCAGGATGTTGTTGGTCGGCGCCAACGCCTCACGGATGAGTCCGATCACGAACTCGACCCGCTCGACGTCCTTCTCCTTCATTCCGAGGTGCTCGACGATCTCGTCGGCCTCGGAACCGAGGACCAGGTAGAGCTGCATGATCCGGCGCAGCAGCCTCTTGTCCTCCCAGGCTTCGTCCCGGAACCTCTTGTCCTTCTTGTCCGGCCTGACCGAGGACTTGCCGATGCCGATCTTGACCAACTCGGTGACCGTCCGCGGGCCCGCCGCCAGCAAGGCTCTGGGGTTGGTCAGCGACTTCCGGCCCAGGGTCACCAGGCCGTCGACCGCGTCGCGCACTCCGAACCCGACGAACGGGCTCGGGCCGTTGACCGCAGCGGCGCCGCCGGCGAGCTCTTCCGCGTCGAAGGCGATGCGGTGCTTGTCGTCCTCGTGCTCGAGATGGCGCTCCCTGTCGTGATCGACCTGCTCGGGCACCGGCGTCACGGTGGGAGGCGGTGCTGCGGCCTCCCAGGTTTCGGCCGAGGACGCCTTCGGCTTCGCCGCGGTCGATGGCTTCGCCGCGGTCGATGACTTCACCTCGGCGGAGGCAGCCACCGCGCGCGCCGCCCGCGAGCGGGTCTCGGCCGGCTTCGCCGCCGCCTTCCGAGCGGTCGAGGTCCGCTTGGCGGCCGTCGCCTTCTTGGGGGCGCCCGCCGTGGACTTCGCCGCCCGGCTGGGCCGTGGCGTCGCCGCGCTGGTTCGCGTAGACCTCGAAGGAGCCTTGCGCGCCGAACTGCTGGCCTTCTGGCGAGCCGCAGCGGCAGGCTTCGGCGGGGTCGCGCTCTGCTCCGCCCCGGGGCTCGCCTTCGCGGCGCCCGACCCGGCAGACGCGGCCTGTCCGTTGGTGGGGGTGTCGTTCGGTGTTTCGGTCACGAGAGCCTCGCTTCGCGTGGCTGGTGTTGACGAGGCGCTCGGTCAAGCCGGGACGTGGGCGGTCCCCCCCGACGAGACGACGGGAGGTGGGTCTCCCGCGCCCGGGGGGAGACCGACCCACGTGTCATCGTCATCAGTTGAGCCGCTCCACGACGATCGCCATACCCTGGCCGCCACCGACGCACATGGTCTCGAGGCCGTACTGGGCATTCTTGATCTTCATGCCGTTGAGCAGGGTCGTGAGGATGCGGACCCCGGTCATGCCGAACGGGTGGCCGAGGGCGATGGCGCCGCCCAGCGGGTTCAGCTTGTCGGTGAAGGGGTCGAACCCGATCTCGCGCGCCGAGGGGATCACCTGAGCGGCGAACGCTTCGTTGATCTCGACCACGCCGATCTCGTCGATCGTCTTGCCGGCCCGCTCCATCGCCATACGGCTCGAGGCGATCGGACCGATGCCCATGGCCTCAGGGGCGCACGAGCTGACGCCCGTGGACAGGATGCGGGCGATCGGCTCGAGGCCCAGCGACTTGGCCTTGGTGTCCGACATGATCACCGCGGCCGCAGCGCCGTCGTTGAGCGGGCACGCGTTGCCGGCGGTCACCTTGCCGTCCCGGCGGAACACCGGGCGAAGGCCGGCCAGCGACTCCAGCGTGACCCCGCGGCGCGGACCGTCGTCCGTGGTGGCGTCCGGACGCCCCTCACCCAGCGGGACGGGGATGATCTCCGGAGCGATCTGGCCTGCGTCCTGCGCGGCGATGGCCTTGGCGTGGCTCTGCACCGCGAGCTCGTCCATCTCCTCACGGGTGACGCCGTATTCATCCGCCACGAGCTCCGCGGTCAGACCCATCGGCATGAACGCCTGCGGCAGACCCTCGGAGTTGTTCTTGAAGAGCCGCGGGTTCGCGGTCTCCGGCTGGTCGGCGTAGACGCCGAGCGGCGAGTGGGTGCTGGACTCGATGCCCACGGCGACGAACGCGTCGCCCTCGCCGGCCTTGATCGCGTGGAAGGCCATACGGACGGCCTGCAGCGACGAGGAGCAGTACCGGTTGACGGTCGTGCCGGGCGCGTTGACGCCGGCCAGGATGCTGACGATGCGCGCCATGTTGTGGGCCTGCTCGCCTCCCGGCAGGGCGCAGCCGGCGATGACGTCGTCGACCTCGGAGCGGTCGAACTGCGGGATCTTCTTGAGAACCTCGTCGACGACGAGTGCGCCCAGGTTGTCCGGCCGCTGGTCGATCAGCGAGCCCTTCATGGCACGTCCGATCGGCGTGCGGCCGATGGCGACGATTACTGCTTCTGGCATGGTTGCGCTCCCGCTCTATCGAGGAATCTCTACGGACGGAAAATGGTCTGTCGTGCTTATGGATCTGTCTTGGCTGGTGCGTGCACCGCGTACGGGGGTGGTCAGCCGGCGGCCTCTCCCCTGGAACTCCCGGACAGCACGTCGAGGCCACCCTCGGCGAGCTGCGTACGCAGTAGCTTCTTGTCGTACTTGCCCACGCTGGTGCGCGGCACGTTCTCGATGTAGGCCCACAGGTCGGGGAGCCACCACTTGGCCACCTTGCCCTTGAGGAACTCCCGCAGTTCCTCCGGCGTGACGTCGCTCCCCTCCTTGAGGGCGACGCAGGCGAGCGGCCGTTCACCCCAGCGCTGGTCGGGTGCGGCGATGACCGCCACCTCCTTGACGGCGGGGTGCTCCAGGAGGGCGTGCTCCAGGTCCAGCGAGGAGATCCATTCCCCGCCCGACTTGACCACGTCCTTCGCCCGGTCGCTGATCCGGATGAACCCCTGCGGGTCGATGGTGCCCATGTCGCCCGTGCGCAGCCACCCGTCGTGGAACTTGTCCTTCGCCAGGTCCTTGTAGTAACTCGTGGTCACCCACGGGCCACGCACTTCGATCTCCCCGACGGACGACCCGTCGCGGGGCAGCACGTTGTCCTCGCTGTCCACGACGCGGACTTCGACGCCGGCCAGCACCTGACCCGCTGTGGCCTGGTAATCCAGCGCCTCCTCCGGGGAGGAGCCCCGCGGGGGGAAGGCCAGGGAGGCGATCGGGTGCGTCTCGGTCAGACCCCACCCGGCCGCGAACGTGGCCCCGTACGTCGACTTGTACTTCTCGATGAGCTGCCGCGGCGTGGCGGCGCCGCCACACAGGATCATGCGGAGGCTACTCAAGTCGAGGCTCGGGTCCTCCAGCCCGATCACGTCCCACCAGACCGTCGGGACGGCCCCGGCCACCGTGATCTTCTCGTCGGTGATGACCCGGGCGATCCGCGGTGCGTGCGCGTATGTGGCCGGAAGGTAGAGGTCGGCCCCCACCATCCAGCACAGGTACGGCAGGCCCCACGCGTTGCCGTGGAACATGGGGACGATGGGCAGGACCCGGTCCTCGTAGTTCATCTTGAGTGACTCGCCCGACGCCATCCCCAGCGTGAAGATGAACGTCGAGCGCTGGCTGTAGACCACGCCCTTGGGGTTGCCCGTGGTGCCGCTGGTGTAACACATCGCCGCTGCGGCGTTCTCGTCGAGGTCCGGCCAGTCGAAATCCTCGGCCTCATCCGCGATGAAGTCCTCGTACTCGACGTAGTCGACGGGAATGATCGAACGATCGCCGTCCCCGAAGACGACGACCTTCTCCAGGGTCTTCGCCTGCGTCAACGCAGGTGCGATGTGCCCGGCGAGGGTGGCGTCGAGGAGGAGGATCTTGTCCTCGGCGTGGTTGATGATGTAGGCGATCTGCTCAGGGTCGAGTCGGATGTTGATCGTATGCAGCACGGCACCCGAACACGGGACGGCCATGTAGGCCTCCTGGTGCTCCTGGTTGTTCCAGGCGAACGTACC
>CAKUSI010000330.1 GCA_934678955.1 uncultured Austwickia sp.
AAGTGGTCCCGGGCGCTCACCGTCCCGACGGGGACGCCGAGCACACTCGCCCAGGCCGCGGCGATCCGCTGCTCCGCCGGAGAGAGCGCGGCCGGTGCTTCCGGAGTCCGGTGCTTCTCGGGTGAGCCGTCGAAGCCGACCGCGAGGGCCATGAGCGCGGCCCGGTCGGTCTTGCCATTGGCGGTCAGTGGCAGCCGCGGCCGGTGGTGCAGGTCGTGCGGCACCATGTAGGACGGCAGTCTCTCCCGGAGGAACGCGCGGAGGGTCTCGGGCTCCACGAGCTCGTCCGCGACGTAGAACCCGACGAGCCGTCGGCTGCGGCCGGGAACGTCCGGCACGACGACCGCGGCGTCGCGCACGCCGGGCGCGCGCGCCAGGGCGTTCTCGATCTCCCCCATCTCGATGCGGAATCCGGAGATCTTGACCTGGTGATCGCGCCGGCCCCAGAACTCCAGCTTCCCGTCCGGGCGCCACGCGCCGATGTCGCCGCTGCGGTAGAGGCGCTCGCCCCGGTGGTACGGGTCGCGCAGGTAGACGCGCGCCGTCCGCTCGGGGTCGTTCACGTAGCCGCGGCCGACGCACACGCCGGAGAACACGATCTCGCCGGGCGCGCCCAGCGGCACCGGGACGAGATCGTCGTCCACGACGTAGATGCGGACGTTCTGGATGGGGCGGCCGAGCGGGACCCGGGGGCCGTCCGGCGGGCCGGTCATGACCTCGTGGTTGGTGTCGTCGGAGGTCTCTGTGAGGCCGTATGCGTTGACCATCGGGATCGCGCGGCCGCCCGAGAACCAGCGCTGCGTCAACTCGGCCTTGACCGCCTCGCCGGTGACCGAGACGTACCGCAGCGACGGCAGGGCGCGGTCGCGGGACTCGAGGTAGGACAGCACCGCCTCGAGGTAGGACGGGACGACCTGCAGGATCGTCACGCCGCCGCAGACGATCGTGTCGACGAAGCGCTGCACGTCCAGGATGTCGTCCTGCGGGACGACGAGTGTGCGGCCCCCGACCACGAGGGCGGAGACGAGCTGCCACAGCGAGATGTCGAAGCACTGCGGGGCGGTCTGGGCGACCGTGTCCCCGGGGCCGATCTGAAGGTCGCGGATCTTGGCGAGCACGTGGTTGACCATGCCCGCGTGCTCGCACATGGCGCCCTTGGGCTCTCCGGTGGACCCGGAGGTGAAGTACATGTAGGCGAGCTGGTCGCTGCTCACCCGCACCCCGAGCCCGATGTCCGCGGACGCGGCGCCGTCGGACGCAGCGCCGTCGGGTGCGTTGCCGTCGGGCGCGCCGCCGAGAACGTCGTCGACCACGCTCACCTGCGGCCGCTCGGCCGTCGGCAGGGAGCGGATCGCCTCGTCCAGGGCCTCTCGGCTGTCGGCCCGCGTGAGGACGAAGCGGCATCCGGACCGGCGGAGCACGCGCGCGACCCGGTCGGCCGGGAACTCCGGGTCGATGGGCAGGTAGACGCCCCCGGATTTCAGGACCGCCAGCACCGAGGCCATCCACGGCAGGTCACGACCCGACACGACCGCGACCACGGACTCGGTGCCCAGGCCGCAGTCCAGAAGGTGTCGTCCGATGTTGTTGGCCCGCTGGTTGAGATCGGCGTACGTCCACTGCAGGTTCCCCTGCGCCGCTGCCGGGCGATCCGGGTGCGCTCGGACGCGGTCCTCGAAGAGCTCGTGGATCCGCCGGTCGGGAAGCTCGCGGACCTCGCCGGCGAAGGCGCTGATCTGGTGGCGGATCTCCTCCGGCGAGACGAGGGTCGCCGCGTCGGTCTGCGCGTCCGGGTCGGCGACGATGAGCTCCAGGCAGCGGGCGTGGTAACCGGCGAGCCGTGCCGCGTAGTCGGCGTCGATCGCGTCCGTCCGGTAGCGCAGGGACAGCACCGCGGGCTCGTCGCCGCGTACCAGCTCCATCCGGAGAAGCACCGAGTCGGGATAGCCCCCGGGTCTCGGTTCCGCGCGTTCGGACGGCTCGACAACGCTCTCGAAGGACGGCTCCGTGATCGTTGACTCCGTGATCGATGACTCCGCGAGAGTGCCACCCGCGTCCTCGGCCGACGCGGCCGAGGCGGCGGACGCGACGGCACCGACGAGGTCGCGCCAGCTCCCGCCGACGGCGACCGTGCGGGCGCGAAGACGTCCGTGAGCCGACGTGCCGCACGTGACGACGCCCTCCCCGGTCAGCGTCGAGAGCACCCTGGCGTGGGCGGCGAGGAGCAGCGTGGACGGCGTCACGCCGAGGCCGTGGGCAGCGCGGGCCATCTCCTGGCCGAGCCCAACCGGTAGCGCGTGGTCGTAGTCGGCCAGCCCGAGCGTCGCACGGGTGGTCCAGCGGGGGAGCGTGGTCATGGGATACCTCCTGCGGTGGTCGAGGGTGCGGTCAACGCGACGGGGTCGGCGCTCGGGGTGGTGAGAACGTGGGGACGCCGGTCGGTCAGGGAGCGGGCGGGGTTGCCGCTCCAGCGGTCGTCGTCCGGGACCTCCTCGCCCTTCATCACGAAGGAGTCGGGCGCGATCACGACGTCGTCGCCGACACAGACGCCGTAATGCACCAGGGCGCCCACGCCGACCGTGCACCGCGAGCCGAGCGACGTCCGCTCCGACTTGAACGCGCCGTCCTCCTGGGAGTGGCACTGCAGGATGCTGAGGACGCCCAGCGTGCAGTCGTCGCCGATGGTGACGAACGCCCGCTCGGCGATGACGCAGCCGTCGTCGAAGAGGCCGCGCCCCACCCGCACCCCGAGGGCGCGCCAGATCAGCGGCTTCACGGGTGTGCCGTCGAACAGCGCGACGAAGGAGGGTTGGGGGCACTTCCAGTAGCGTTCGTGACCCCAGAACGGGCGATCGTAGATCGAGCAGCCCTGAGGGACCAGCAGCTGCAGCCGCCGAAAGAGGCTGTCGACTCCGATCCAGTACGCCGTGTTGAAGGCGAGCAGCGCCGCGTTGAGGCCGACGATGGCGACGAACCCCACGAGCGGGAAGAGCTCCAGCGCCACGCCGGCGAGCAGGACCACGCCGTAGAGGCGGGCCCAGCGGAGCAGGAGGTGCAGGGCGATCGTGACGAGGTTGTGCCGGTTCTTGGCGAGCAGGCGCTGTCGGAGCTCCTCCGGCGAGCGCAGGCCGAGCGCCTGGTCGCGCTGGACGGTCCGCGGGATCTCGAAGGCCGGCGACCCGAGGAAGCCCACGTCGCTGCGGACCGGCCCGTCCCGCGGCACCGCCACCTTCGTCGCGAGCAGGACGTTGTCGCCCGCGGTCGAGTCCGACGGATAGACAACGTAGTTGCCGAGGAAGCTGTGCGCGCCGATGCGTGAGCGGTGTAGGCGGAACGCGGTGGCCGAGTACTCGGCATTCACGATCGACAGGCCGTCGGCGACCATCGTGCCGCTGCCCACCTCGCACAGGTACGGGTTGTCGTGCTTGACCCGCATCCCGAAGTTCGAGCCCGTCTGCTCGACCGGGCGCAGCCGGTACCCGATCCTGCCCAGGTATCCGACGATGTACGAGCTGTCGCCGAACAGATCCGTGAAGGGCGGGATGTTGGTGAGCCGGCTCACGCCGCGGTGCACGGAGTAGCGCAGGCCGTACAGGGGGTAGATCCGTCCCGGCGTGAGCCCCAGGGCGAGGAAGCGCGGCAGCGTGATGGCGAGGAGTAGGCCGACGACGATGGTGCCCAGGTAGAGCGCGAGGGTGACGACCGCGGCGTCGACGTAGAAGACCCACTGGGTGACCAGCACGTCGGCGGGGTGCAGCAGGGGCTCAAGCGCGCTGTGGGAGAGGAACGCCTCCAGGACGCCGGAGATGAGCGGCAGCACCGCGAGGACCAGGATGAGCACCTGGATGCTGGAGTACGTGAACCGGCGCAGGGCAGCGTGGGGAGCGCTCGCGTCGAGACGTGCCCCGACCGGACCCGGTCGCCCGGGGGTGCCGTGCCACCGTTCCCCGGCGGGGATCTCCTGGCCCTCGTGCAGGGATGAGGAGTGTCCGAGCTGGGAGCCCTGTCGCATCGACGTCCCGATGTCCAGGACGCAGAACTCGCCGACGCAGGTGTCCCGCTCCAGGGTGATGGGCCCTGTCTGGATCACCCGCCCCACGGCTCGATACCCGAAGGCGAGGGTGTCCTTGCGGATCACCGCGCCCGCGCCGATCGTGAGCAGGTCCGTGCAGACCGGCATCTGCCGGGTCAGGATGACGGCGCCGGCGCCGACGCGCGCCCCGAGGATCCGCAAGTAGTGCAGATACAGGGGCGAGCCGGCGAAGAAGAGCGCCATCGGGTTGCTCCGGATCGCGGTCCGGACGATCCAGAACCGCAGGTAGGCAAGGCTCCAGATGGGAATCTCCCGGACGGTCCACCGCCCGATCAGCGTCCACTTGAGCAGGACCGGCAGCGCTGCCCACCAGAGGAACAC
>CAKUSI010000331.1 GCA_934678955.1 uncultured Austwickia sp.
ACCGGGTCCTGACGATGGCGCTGCACGCCCCGCAGGTGCACGGCTTCTTCTCGGTGCCGGTCGACCACCTCACGGCCATCGGGGTGCTGGCCGACCACTTCCGCGACCGCGACCTGACCGACCACGTCGTGGTCTCCCCCGACCTCGGCAACGCGAAGCAGGCCACGCTGTTCGCCCGCCTGCTCGGTCTGCCGGTCGCGGCCGGCAGCAAGCAGCGGTTCGCCGACGACCAGGTGGTGATCGACGCGATCGTGGGCGACGTATCCGGCCGGCCCGCGATCGTGTTGGATGACGAGATCGCCACGGGGGGCTCGATCCTGGAGCTGCTCGACAAGCTCGAGCAGGAGGGCTGCCCCCACGCATACGTGGTCTGCACGCACGGCCTGTTCGCGGGCTCGGCGGCCCAGCGGCTGTCGGGTCACCCCATGATCCGGGAGGTGCTCACGACCGACACCGTCCCCCGCCCCGAGGGCTTCGAGGCGCTCCAGGTGCGGTCGGTGGCCCGGCTGTTCGCCGAGGCCATCGCGCGGATCCACGTGGGCGAGTCCGTGAGCAGCCTCTTCGACGGGGTCGACCCGTCGCACGCTCCCCCCCAACGCCAACTGCCCTTCCCCGACGAGGAGGACTGATGGAACGCCACGACCCCGCCGACCTGCAGCATGCCGACGTGCACCAGGCCGATATGAAGCATCACGAGCGGGCGAAGACCGACCACGCCGAGCACGACCGGTGGGACGAGGACCCGGCCGGCGCGGACTGGGACGACGTGGAGGGGGAGGCGTACGAGTCGGAGGAGGCGCACGACGAACCTCACCGACCACCCCTCGACCGGCGGGCGCCACGTACCCCCTGGGCCGCGCTCGCGCTCGATGCCACGCTGGTGGTCCTCTTCGCCGGGCTCGGGCGGCTCAGCCACGCCGAAGGCCTGGGCCTCCTGGGCCTCATCGGCACCGCCGCGCCGTTCCTCGCCGGGACCCTTGCCGGCTGGGCGGTGCTGTTGTGGCGGCGCCCCGCCCGACCGGCGTCGCTCACCGGCGGAGCGATCGTCTGGCTGTCGACCGTCGTGATCGGGATGATCGTGCGCGTCATGGCCGGCGGCAGCACGGCGGTCTCGTTCGTCCTGGTCTCGCTGGTGGTCACCGGCCTGTTCCTGCTCGGCTGGCGCGCGCTCGGGCAGTTCCTGGTGCGCCGGGCGGCGTCCTGAGGGTCGGCAGCTGCCCCGACGCACTCGGCTTTGGGGCTGCTCAGCCTGCGAGGGAACGCCACCAGGCGCGAGCGGTCTGGGTGGGCCCGTCGACCTCGGTGTACCCGGCGTCCACGACGCTGATCGGTGCCCCCGCGAGGGCTTGCCAGCTGGCCTCGTCCGGCTCCACGACGCGCACCCGCCAGCCGTCCTCGAACCAGGCCCGCAGGGTCGCGGCCTCGCCGCGCAGGACCAGGTCCTCCCAGGCGAGCTGCGCGGCGTGTCCGCACTGGGCCGCCGCCTTGCCCGTGGTCAGCTCCGCATACGGAGTGAGGGCCACGGTGACGACCGGGGCCGACTCGCCCTGGCGGGTATCGGGCTCCTCACCCGTCGAACCCTCCGGGCGGGGATAGCTGGTGCCGCTCACCTGCAGATCGTCCAGCGCGGGCGGCAGCGGTCGCGCCGGCCGGGGGACGAACGCGCGCACCTGGGCCGCGCCCTCGACGACCGTCACGCCGGGCAGGCCCTGCACCCGGTCCCACCGCACGCCGCGGGCTCGGCGGGCCAGCTTGCGGATCCGGCCGTCGCGCCAGCGGTGCACGTACGGCGCCCACTCCCCCGCACCCCGCGACCGTTCGTCGGCCAGCAGGGTCACGACGGCCCGGGCCGCGGCGGCGCACACGGCGCGGTGGCTGGGGAGCGCGGCCTTGTCGTAACGCAGGGCCAGTTGCATCGCCCACGGCCCGGGATCGTCGAGATCGGCCCACGCCGGGGCAAGCTCGGCGTCCGTCGTGGCCTCGGTCGCGGGATGCGATACACGCGCCGGCTCGGGCACCGCATCAGACCCGCGATCGACCGGGAGCGTCACTGCATCGGCGCCGGCTCGAAGTCCTCCCCGCCCTCGCGCAGCCGGGCGATGTGGACGACCCGCTCGCGCTTGCGCCCGGACAGGCGCATCCACTCGTTCGGGTCCTGGGTGTTGGGCAGCGACTCGTTCTCCGCGAACTCGGTGCGCAGAGCACTCAACAGCAGCGGCGTCGACAGACCCCGTGGCCCGCCGGAGATGAGCTGCTTGATCGCGGCCCGCTTGGCCCGGTCCACGACGTTCTGGATCATGGCGCCCGAGGCGAAGTCCGCGTAGTCGAACTCCTCCTGCACCCCGGAGGCGTACGTGATCCGCAGGAACCGGTTTTCGGGGCGGTCCGCGTACATGGCCTCGGCCACCGTCGCGATCATCGACCGCACGGTCGCCTCCCGGTCCCCGCCGTGCGCGGCCACCTCCTCCTCGTCGAGCGGGAGGTCGGGGGTGAGGTACTTGCTGAAGATGTCCCGCGCCGCTTCCTCGTCGGGGCGCGCGATGCAGATCTTGGCGTCGAGGCGCCCGGGCCGCAGGATGGCCGGGTCGATCATGTCCTCACGGTTGCTGGCCCCGATGATGATCACGTTGTCGAGGCGCTCGACCCCGTCGATCTCGGCGAGCAGCTGCGGCACGATCGTCGTCTCGACGTCGCTGGACTTCCCCGACCCGCGGGTGCGGAAGAGGCTGTCCATCTCGTCGAAGAAGATGATGACCGGACAACCGCTGTCCGCGTGCTCCCGCGCCCGCGCGAACACGACGCGGATCTGCCGCTCGGTCTCCCCGACGTACTTGTTGAGCAGCTCCGGGCCCTTCACGTTCAGGAAGTAGCTCTTGGTCTCGGCGTCGCCGCGCAACTCGGCCGTCTGCCGGGCCAGAGAGGCGGCGACCGCCTTGGCGATCAGCGTCTTGCCGCAGCCGGGCGGCCCGAAGAGCAGGACGCCCTTGGGCGGTCGCAGCTGGTGCTCGCGGAACAGCTCCGGGTGAAGATAGGGCAGCTCGACCGCGTCGCGGATCTGCTCGATCTGGCCAGACAGGCCGCCGATGTCGTCGTACGAGATGTCGGGCACGTCCTCGAGCTGCAGCTCCTCGACCTCGGCGCGCGGCACGACCTCGTGGATGAAGCCGGAGCGGCCGTCGAGCAGCACGAGGTCTCCCTGGCGCAGCTTGATGCCCCGGAGTCCTTCCGCGCGCATCACGACCCGCTGCTCGGCCTCGTTCACGACGACCGCGACCCGGTGGTCGCTGAGGGTCTCGTGCACCGTGACGACCGTGCCGATGTGGGGGGTGTTCTCGATGCGTTCGACGATCGCGAGCGCGTCGTTGACCCGGACCTCGTCGCCCGGAGTGAGCTGCCGGAAGGGCACCTCGGGCCCGATGGCGACCCGCATCTTCCGGCCGCCGTGCATGATGTCCGCCGAGCGGTTGAGGTGCACCGCCAGGATGTGCCCGTAGGTCGACGGCGGGGTGGCGAGCCCGGCGACCTTGTCCTTGAGGAGGGACAGCTGCGAGCGGACCTCGGTCAGGTACTTGGTCAGCCGGTCGTTCTTGGCGTCCAGCTCGCGCATGTTGACGCGCATGCGCGCGAGCGTGCCCTCGAGCTGGCGGACCCTGGACTCTTCCTCGGCCTCGCCGGACAGCGCTGGGGGGGTGTTGCTGCCGCCGCTCACGCCTGACTCCTTTCGGTTCGTGCCGCCTCGGCCATCGCGGTGGGCGCCGACTCCGCGTCATCCGGTTCGCGCGTGGCCCGGACCGCATCGCGCTGCAGCCGGCGGAGTTTGCGCTCGGAGGCGGGTCGCTCGCCCACGTCCTCGGGGGTCCAGTCGCCGCCGGTGACGAGGGAATCCTCGTACGCGCCCTTCGCGGGCCGCCGCTTGCGCAGCGGCGGGGCGACGCCCGGGGCGAGGCGGCGCACGGTCAGCAGGAACCCGGTGTGCCCGTGCATCCGGTGCTGGGGGCGGACCGCCAGACCCTCCAGGTGCCAGCCGCGCACGATGGACTCCCATGCCGACGGCTCGGTGAACGTCCCCTGCGCCCGCGTCGCCTCGGCGAGTCGGGACAGTTGCGTGGTCGTCGCGACGTAGCAGATCAGGACGCCACCGGGCACGAGCGCGTCGGAGACGGCGTCGAGGCACTCCCAGGGCGCCAGCATGTCCAGCACGACCCGGTCGACGCTGCCGGGTGCCTCGGCCTGCGGAAGGTGCTCGGCCAGGTCGCCGACCGTCACCGTCCAGGCGGGGTGCGGGCCGCCGAAGAAGTCCTCGACGTTGGCCCGCGCGATGTCCGCGAACTCCTCGCGCCGCTCGAAGCTGTGCAGCGCCCCCTGGTCGCCGACGGCGCGCAGCAGCGACATGGACAGTGCC
>CAKUSI010000332.1 GCA_934678955.1 uncultured Austwickia sp.
TGATCGATCCCGTCCAGGCGACGCTTGCGCTTGGGGACGATCACCGGCTCGAACGACCCATCCCGGTCCCGCGGCACCTCGATCTCAACGGGACCGATCTCGGTGAGCACCGTCTTCGTCCGGGTGCCGTTGCGCATGTTCGACCCGGCAGGCGTCCCGCCATGCTGGTGCCCGAGATGCTCGGCCAGCTCCGCGTTCAACGCCGTCTCGAGGACATTCTTCGTGAGTTGATTCAGCAGCCCACCCGGGCCTACCAAACTCACGCCCTGCTTCCTCGCCTGCGCGAGCAATCGCTCGGCAAGATCCTTCTGATCGATGATCTCTCCCGTCACGGGATCGATCATCGTGTCATCCAACAACTCGGTCGTGTCAGCCACGGCCATCTCCTTTCGGATCAGGCCGGACCCCACACACCGTTATTCAGACAGTCCCGCTCCCGCTGCTCGTTGCGACCTCATCCTGCACCGGGGATGGTTGCCCCGCCCGCTCGCAGCCTCGCCTCGAGGAGATAGGCAAGTCGTGCCGCGGCAGAAGCGTGTTGTTCACGGTGGTGGGCGACCAGGCGGTACCGTGTGGCGGTCTCAGTCGGAGCTTGCAA
Source organism: uncultured Austwickia sp. (assembly GCA_934678955.1). The sequence continues at coordinate 599 of CAKUSI010000332.1, forward strand.
GCCGGTGACGATCTTGAGCTGCTTCGGGTGGGCGAGGTAGTGCTCGGCCATATCGTTGGCGAGTCGGTCCACCCTAGGATCATCGGGTTCCCAATTGATGACCTCTGCGCTTCGTCTGGTCAGTTCGACGAAACGCGGATCCTCAAGCGCCTGCTCCACGTCAGTGAGGTACTCGTCGAACTTGTCGGGAATCAGCGCACGTGCAAGCACGAAGGACTCTTGAGCTGTCTTCAAGTCGTGGGAGGAGAAGCCGAGCGTGGGCATTCCACGGAGCATCGCCACCGCCCGGTCGGGGAGGAGCATATGGTCACCTGAGGTGAGCTTTCTCAGCATTCGGCGTTGGGACGTCAGCTCGGCGATCCGTGCGGTGAGGCGACGTTCGACGGTATCGAGCTCCGCCATCATTGCGTCCTTGTCGGAGTCGAGGAGTTGCCGGATCTCGCCTAATGGGACGCCGGCGGCCGCCAGGGTTCTGGATTGCACGAGCTTCAGGAGTTCTGCGGAACCGTAGCGTCGGTAGCCGGAACGATCACGTGGTGGCTCGTCGAGGACCCCGAGCTTGTGATAGTGCCGGATCGTCTTGATCGTGACTCCGGCGAATGCTGCGGCCTGCCCGATCGTCACCCCTGCAGTCATGTGCTCAACTATGCTCCGATCTATCTCCGAGAAGGACTTCACGCACAGCGGCGGCGATCGCCTGCGGGTCTTTGCGCAGGATCTGGGTGTGGTTGCTGTCGACCTTCGAGCTGACCCGCAGATTCGGCTTCTTCCGGAGGACAGGGTCTAGTGATGAACGCATCTGAGCCATGTCGTCGGCTTCTCCGCCAAGGCTCGAACCGGAACCGAGGACGTACCGCACCGGGCAGGTCAGGCGTTCCAACACCGGTTCGAGATTCGCGCTGATCTCGTTAATCTCAATGTTCACCTCAGCGTGCTGCGCAGCACTCATCGACGCAGAGAGCCCGAAAGGACGAACGAGCGGCAGAAAAGGACGCATGCGCCGCCAGATGCGTTCGATCTCCTCGCGCCCGGTCTCACCGGTGAAGCCCCAAGGCACGCCGCCGTCGACGGCGACAACGCCGGCGACACGATCCGGGTGACGATCTGCCCAATGCACGGCCAAAGCTGCCCCGTAGGACCAACCGACCAGGATGGGGTTCTCCACCCGCGTCGCCTCGAGTACGTGAGTATGTCAACTCGACTTGGCCCCACCGGGACGGTTTGATTTGGCCCCACTCGTGACGGTTCGGGTGTGGGCGAGTCGGTAGCTGGTGGTGCCTGTTTCGATGATGGTGCCGTCGTAGGTGAGGCGGTCGACGATGGCGGCGCAGAGGCGGGGGTCGGTGAAGGTCTTGGTCCAGCCGCTGAAGGGCTCGTTGGACGCGATCGCGATCGAGTTCTTCTCTTCGCGTTCGGTGAGGACCTGAAAGAGGAGTTCGGCGCCGCGGCGGTCGAGTTCGAGGTAGCCGAGTTCGTCCAGACAGAGCAGATCGACCCGGCCGTAGCGGGCGATGACCTTGGTCAGGGCGCGATCGTTGTCGGCTTCGGCGAGCTCGTTCACGAGCCGGGAAGCGAGCACGTAGCGGACCCGGTAGCCGGCCTCGGCGGCGGCGGTGCCGATCCCGATGAGCAAGTGGGTCTTCCCGGTGCCGGAGTCACCGATGAGGCATAGCGGGCGGCCCTTGGCGATCCAGTCGCCCTTGGCGAGGGTGTTGATGACGGCCGGGTTCAGGTTCGGGTTGGCGGTGTAGTCCAGCTCGTCGAGCCGCTTGATACGGGGGAAGCCGGCCTCGGCGACGCGGCGGATGCGGCGGCGCTCGTCGCGGTCGTCGCACTCGGCGAGCAGCAGTTCGGCCAGGAAGGCTTGGTAGGAGTGTTGCTCACGGACGGCGACCTGGGCGGCGTGGGCGGCCCGGTCGCGGATGGTGGGCAGTCGCAGGGTGCGGCAGGCGGTGTCGATCGCAACGTCGACGGCCTGGCTGGTCATGGTGGTCATCGGGTTCCTTGGGTGAGTAGCTGGTCGTAGACGGCAACATCGGGAAGGGGTCGGGTGTCGGCGGGGTAGGCGATCCGGCCGTCATCGCCGACCAGACCCAACTGCGGGCGGACCGCGTCGGTTTCGCCGGCGCGGCGGACCTCGACGGCGACGGCTTCGGGGGCGAGCGCCCCTGCAGCGAGGGCGGCCTCGAGGCCGGCCAGGACCTGGGCGTGCGGGTAGGTGCGGTGCAGCAGCAGCGCCTCGACGAGGGCTTGCGTGCCGGTCTTGTCGCCGTACCTGGCCTTGGCCGCGGTCCAGTACCGGTCATGGGTGGTGGTGAACACGCCGGCCTTGCGGGCCTGGACGAGGGCGGTCGCGCCGGGCAGCGCTCCGGGCTTGTAGGCGAGCACCTCCAGGTAGTGGTCCAGCACCAAGGTGACGCTGCCACGCACGGTGGACCGCTCGTGTTCGGCCACCTGGCGGGGTCCGTCGTAGACGAGCACCTGGGTGGCGCGCAGCAGCACCCGCAGTTGTCGGCCGACGTAGCGGACCGGCACCGAGTACTGGCACTGCCGGACCGTGACCCGGGCGTGGCGGTCCACTCGCGGACGCAGGCTCAGCCCGGTTTCGAACGGCTCGACCGGCAGCGCTCGCAACAAGGCCTGTTCGACGGCGAAGTCGTCGGCGACCGTGGTGGTGCGTTGTCCGACTCGGCGGTGGTCGTCCTTGCGGTCGCACCGGGCGAAGTAGGCGTTCAGCTCGGCGAGGGTGTCGACCTTGGGCATGGGCACGGTGTGGGTGCGGCGGAACCGGCCGCCCTCGCCCTCCACGCCGCCCTTCTCATGGGCGCCGTCGACGCCGGGACGGCAGTAGAACACGTCGAAGCCGTAGTGGGACCGGAACGTCACCCAGCGGTCCGACTCGACGCGGGTGCGGCCCATCAACACCCGCGACACCGCCGCCTTCAGGTTGTCGTAACGGATGTGCACCGTCGGGATCCCGCCGAGTTGTTCGAACGCGTACCGGTGCCCGTCCAGGAACGCCTCCTGCGACGCCGTGGCGTAGGCGCGGTGGACCGCCTTCCCGGAGTAGGACAGCCGCAGCGTGAACAAGAACACCTTCGTCTTCACCCCGGCCAGCACGATCCACAGGTCGGCGAAGTCGACCTCGGCTTCGGCGCCCGGCGCGTGGGTCTGCGGCACGAACACCTCAGCAAGCTGCTTGCCGGCCTCGGCGGCGATCCGCGGGCGGGCGTCACGCACGTAGTCACGCACCGTCGGATACGCCACGACCACCTGGTGTTCCTCGATCAGGCGTTCCCGGACCCGTCGAGCGGTGTGGCGCTGCTTGCGAGGCGCGTCCAGGTCCTCACGCAGCATGGCGTCGATGAACGGCCTCACCGGCCCCAACACCGGCGCGGCACGTTCCGGCACCTTCCGCGCCGGCGGTTCTGCCGACGCCAGCGCCTGTCGCACCGTCCGCCGGTGCACCCCATGCCGGAGGGCCAACTCACGGATCGACACGTCGGGATCCTCCCGACGGTCCCTACGGATCGCTTCGAACACTCGGACACGACTCCCACCTGACACGTCTGGCCACCCCTTCGACGACAACGTCGACCAGTCAAAGGGTGGGGCCAGATCAGACCGTCACAACCGCCCCGGCGTGTCACACCCGGGGCCAGAACGGACCGTCACGGTGGGGCCAAATCAGAATGTCATTTCCACCCAGGAGCCGATGGGGGAGTACCTGATGGTGACGACCGTTCGCCGGTCTGACGGTGACGGCCTGGGGCTGACCGAG
>CAKUSI010000333.1 GCA_934678955.1 uncultured Austwickia sp.
ACCGACTCCGAGCACCTGGACCGGTTGCTTGCGCACTACGACGGGTTGCTGCCGGTCACGGCCTGACGGCGCGCCTCACCTGATGAGGCGGCCTGGGCTTCCCGCGGTGACGTGATCATTTGCCGCCCGTGGGCGGGAGGTGGCGTGGGGATGCTGTGGGGTTGCGTACGGTTGCCGCCCATGGGCGGGAGATGGCGAGAGGGATCCTGCGACCCGGCAACGCCGCGAACGCGACAGCGCCCCCAGGACCCGGCCGGGTCCTGGGGGCGCCGTGAATCATGCGCCGTGAATGATCACGTGCCGGTCAGCGCAGCGGCGGCGCCAGCGGCTGCAGCGGCGTGCCGCCACCGCCGATGGTGCTCGGACCGTTGTTGCTGACGACGGCCAGCCGGGTGAAGACCTTGTTCATGTCGCGGCCGAACGGGCTGTTGGTGCCCGGGTAGGTGTCGACGGCGGGGAACTCCTTCAGGACTCCCGCTTCGACGTTCAGCCGGTGGGTGTCCCACGAGCCGGGGTCGAAGGAGTCGTCGACGACGTACGCGCCGTAGTTCTGGTAGGTCCAGGCCAGCTTCTTGCCCTGGGGGGTCTCCAGCCCGAGGCTGTCGATGTTGACGGAGGCCGGGAGGGCGATCAGGCTGCCCATGCCCAGGCCCGCCTGGGAGGGGCCGAGCGAGCCGTACCCGCCGGAGCCCGCGTAGTAGGCGTCTGCGGCGATCGCCGGCCACCGGTAGCCGTTGGACAGGCCGTTGCCGGACTTGGCGCCGTACTTCTTCATGTTCATCGTGACGGCCAGGGCGTGCCGGATGGGCTCGGGGCCGGACAACTCGCCGGTCCGGACCGTTCCGCCGATGGCGGTCATACCCGAACCGCCGTGTGCGCCGAAGCCGTTGCTGCCGGTGAGGCCGTTGCCGGCCAGGTCGTAGACCGCGCGGACGCCCTCGAAGATGCTGATGGCCGACCCGGACGTGGGGCGCACCGTGTACTGGAACTCGCGTGCGAGGCCGTCGGCCTGCAGGGCCGCGGAGCCGTTGTTGGGCTGGCTGTCCCGCGACGGCGGCGACACGATCCAATTGTTCGGCACGCGGACGGAGTGTCCGGTGCTCTTGCCGGTCACCGAGTTGCCCGACGTCCACGGCCACCAGTAGCCGCGGTCGACCAGGGGCTGCAGCGGGGCGCTCGGGTCGAAGGTGAGGTAGACCTCGTCCGTGCTGTAGCCCTGAGCCGGCGGGGTCAGCTTCATCGGCAGGTACTGCGCGCCGGAGCCGACGGGCATGTTCCAGATGCTGTTCGAGGCGAACGGCCACTGGTAACGGTCACGAGTGCCCGGAGCGGTGGTCGGGTTGCCGGTGGGCGAAGGAGTCGGCGTGGGCGACGTCGTGGGGGGCAGCGGGGGCTTCGGCACCGGGGTCACGGTCTGCATGGGCGTCGGCGTCGGGGTCGGCTTGGGTGTCGGCGCGGGGGTGGGCGTCGGCGTGGGGGCCGGCGTCGCCGTGGCGGGGCGGAAGCGGACGTCCACCCAGTAATTCTCGCCGCGATCGGCGGTCATGTACGTCCGGTCCCACTCGTACTTGTGGAACGCGGCGTTCGCCGGTGCCCGCAGCGGACCGCTCGTCCGAGCACGGGCGTAGTAGCTCTCCGTCAGGGCGTACCGGCCCTGGGGCGAGGTGTAGGAGACGCGGTAGGTCTTGCCGGCGGTGATCGCGATGGGCTTGGCGAACGCCGCGTACTGCCACCCGCTGCGGCTCTCGTTCGTGAAGGTCACGGTGGCCAGCCTCTTGCCGGAGTCATCGGCGAGGATGCCGACGTGGGTGCCACCGTTGCGGTAGCCCTTGTAGAACTCGACGCCGGTGACCACGCCGTTGACGGACGAGGAGAAGCGCAGCCCGAGCTCGATGGGGCTCGTGCGGAACGAGGGGTAGTTGTCGTCGCGCGGACGAGCCCCCTCGCTCAGGAAGCCGACCTCACTCGTGGAGGAGGCGCGGACGGCGGCGGAGGCCCCGGTGGCGTTCGCGACCGTCGGTGTCACGGTCGCCAGCAGGGGAACGGACAGGGCGGCCACGAGCGCGGTGGTGAGCAGCGTGCGGCCGCTACGACGGCGCGGAAGGGCATGGGTGTGAGCAGCGTGCATGAAGCGGACTCCCCAGGGGGTAGGAGCGCGATGGCGCAGGGGACGCCGGTCCGATCAGCGGCGAAGGCGTAGGGGTGCCTCGCCTTTCGGAGACATGGCGTGGGACGCCAGACCAATCGGCGGGCCATCCGAGGGGCTGAGAAGGGGCTGCCCAACGCCGACTAAAGGCCGTTTATGACATTCACAGGTGAGGTCCAGCTAAGCCGGATTGGACATGAAATCGATTGGTGCACAGTCGGATTCATTCACCGGCTGGCGACCATCGGTGAGACGCATCACCTGGGGTTGGTATCTCATGTTGAGACGACGAGATGTCGCTTGGCGAGCAGATTCCGCAGAGGAGACCTATGTCTCAGGGATCGTGGCGGGCTGCTCCCCGCGCTTTTCGCTGGGACTCGTAAACACTTGGGGCGCAACCCAACCCGCCGCCATCAAGACGGCCGCATACCAGATCGTGGTGGTCTCACTCAGGACGTTTTCCGTCAGGGTGGTCGCGAGCACGGTCAGTCCGACAGCGACCGCCACGTGGTGGCGCACGTGCGGCACCCTCCCCCGGCCGCGATGCAGTGCCACGCCGATCGCCCCGACGGCGAGGGCCATCGCGAGCAGGCCCACGCCGCCCATCTCCACGTATGACTGCACCCACACGTTGTGCGCGTTCAGCCCGCTGTAGTTCCCCAGGCTGGGGATGGTGTCGAGGCCGATCCCGTTGACTGGGCTGACACGGTTCATGTCCAGGAGTTCTTGCCAGAACTGAAGGCGCCAGATCAGGGAGTTCTCCGGGGCGCTGGCGGACGGCGCGGGTGCCCACAGGTCAGCGATCCGCGCCCGCAGCGCGGGCACCAGCAGCGCGGCCGCCACCAGAGCCGCGACCAGCGGGGGGATGAACTTCCAGCTCACCCGGGAGAGGAGGTAGGCCAGGCCGATCGCTGCCGCGATCCACGCCACGCGCGCATACGTCAGGCCGAGGGCGAGGAGGACTGGGACGAGGAACGCTCCGGCGACCGCTCGTTGCTTTCCCTTGTCCCACAGCACGTATGCGATGAGGGGCATCACCATGATCGCCAGGAACTTCGCCAGGACGTTGGGATGGACGAACGGGCCGTCAGCGCGCAGGAGACCCGTGAACGGGTCGGCGAACGCTCTGCCGGTGGCGATCCCGACCAGCGCCCACACCGTGACGAACCCCGTGGCCAGCATCAGCGCCACGAGCAGCCGACGGTGGAACCCCTCGCTGTCGGCGAGCAGTTGCTCGATCACCGCGAACATAAGCCAGGCGGCGAACAGGCGGAACGTCCCGTTCAAGGATTCCGCGGGGATCCGTGACACCACGCAGCTCAGGCCGGCCGCCACGACCAGGGCTCCGGCGCCCGCCGTGGCGATGGAGGGTCGATGCAAATGGCCGCGGCGCCACCGGGAGGCGAGCCACACCAGGCTCGTCATCACGAAGAGGAGGCCGACCGCGGCGGAGGGGTTGAGGCCGGCTTGCTGCGAGCCCCCCGGCAGCCCGTCCACGAGGGGACGCACAGCAAGCAACGCCAGAATGAAGGCGTCGAACCGCCACAGGGCGAGCAGAACCCCTGCGGCGACGAGGCCGAGGCCGGCGACGGCGGCCAGGACCAGCGCATCGATCTGCCACCCGAGCAACGGGGCGGCGAGGAGGGCGGACCCGGTGAGGGCGACGACGGCGAGCGGGATGAGCCAACCGGCCGAGCCGGGGCGCGCGGCGGACGCATCCCTTCGCTTCTCCGGCTCGGGCGATAACGAATTGCTGTGCGCCAGAGCAGTTTTCGCGTCAGTTGTCGACTCGCCCGGGAGAGACTGAGCCATGCTTCACCTCCGGCGATCTCGATGGGTGATGGCCGTGGCCGTCCTGGCTGCGCTGATCTTGTTGGTGGTCGTCGCGCTCCAGCGTGGCGGCGGACCGCCGCCGGAGGCCGTGCCGAGCCCGGTGGAATCGGGCTCCCCGCGCAGCGCACTGCCCTCCGACCCGCGGGACAAGTATGACTGGCCGTTCTCCCCCACCAGCTTCTGGAACACACCGATCGGCAGCGCCGCTCGCTATCGAACGCTCGAACTGGCCCCGCCGGCCCTGGGCTACGGCGTGGACGTCGTGTACCTCGAATTCGCGCCCGATGCGCCGCTGCGCCAGCTGCGGGAGCGGGACTATTGGTGGCCCTGGCAGGACGGTGACCAGGTGGTCGGGGAGCGGACCGGTGTATCCGTACGCGTGGGCGAC
>CAKUSI010000334.1 GCA_934678955.1 uncultured Austwickia sp.
TACGGAAGTCGGCATGAGAGCGGAACTCCTTCGTTCTGGGGATCACAGCTTTTCAGGATCACATTATCCCCGCGAGTCGCGAACGTGTGAGAGGGAGTCGGGATAGCCCGGCAATAATGGCGTGCAAAGCCAGTCGGGAACAGCCCGGCCCCGGATCATGGAGGTGGCGTTGTGGGCGCATTCCTCCGTGCCCGGGACCTGGTTCGGTTCAACCCGGCCCGACGTCGCTGGCCCGTCGCGCTGAAGGCTGCTGTGGCCGTCAGCCTCCCGGTCCTGGTCGCGACGCTGTTCGGTCGCCCGGAGTTGGGGCTCATCGCCGGGCTCGGCGTCTTCGCCGTCCTCTATGGGGCCGACACCCCGGGACGGTTCCGGATCAAGCTCCTGTCCGCGATGGCCTTCGCCTTCGTCCTCGCCACGACCCTGGGGGCACTCGGGGCGGCCATCCATCCGATTGCGCTCGTCGCCGGGCTCGTCGTGCTGGCGGCGGTGGCGGCCGGTCTCCTCGTGACACTCAAGATCGGGCCCCCGGGGTCCTATTTCGTTGTGCTCGTGGCCGGCGTGGCGAGTTTCCTGGTGCAGCATGGCGTACCCGGGACGACCGTGGTCGGCATGACGGCCGTCGGCGGGGCCGTGGCGGTGGTGGTCGGCATGGCTGACCTGATTTTCGATCCGCACCGGCCCGAACGGGAGGCGGTCGACGCGGCGGAGGTGGCCGTGAGCCGTTTCGAGGAGGCCGCGGGTGCCGAAGACCTGCGGGCAGCGCGGGCGGCGGCCTCGGCGACCCTGCACCAGGCCTGGACGAGCTTCCGCGACGGAGTGGGGGACCGCCCCCTCGACGTGCGCAACGCCGAGCTCTATGAGCGGATCGGCATTCTGCAGACGCGCTACACCCGTCATACGGCCGACCAGGCCGGGCGGACCACCGGCGCGGAACCCAATCCCTGGGGCAACCCGGAGGGCGACGATGTCGAGGTGCCGGTGCTCGATCCCGAGTTCGAGGCCGAACAGCTCCGGGACTCCTCGCTGGGGCGGCCCGACCCGGCGTACCTCATTCGCCAGACCCTCCGTTGGCCCTCCGAGATCAGCCTGATCGCCCTGCGGGTGGGGGTGGCCGCTGCCGTCTCCGGCGCGCTGGCGCTCATCCTCGGATTCGACCACATCTATTGGGGCGTGGCGTTCGCGGCGCTGGTGCTGCATCAGGGCGGCAGCCGCTCGGCCCAGACGATCCGCGGGGTGCAGCGGTTGCTGGGCACACTGGTCGGGCTCGGGGTGTATGCCCTCGTGCTGCTCTGGAGTCCCGGCGGGCTGTGGCTGGTCCTGCTGCTGTTCGGGATGCAGTTCGCGATCGAGATGCTGATCGTGCGCAACTATGCCGCGGCGGTCGTTTTCATCACCCCGATCTCGCTGACGATCTCGATGGCGGGTGCGCCCAGCCAGGAGCCGACCGCGCTGATCAGCGAACGGGCGATAGACACGCTGCTCGCGGTGGCCGTGGCGCTCGTGGTGCTGTGGCTGGTCGGTCGCGGGGTGTCCCTGTTGATGGTGCGCGCGCACGCGCGGCGGTGCATCCTTGCGCTGGAGGAAGTGATGCGCGACCTGGTCGAGCGGCGGTACGCCACAGCGGGCGCGCGGCAGAACCGGCGTCATCTCTACTACGAGCTGCTGGAGCTCGATCGAGGTCTGGCCCAGGCCCTGGTGGACGATCCGAAACGGGTGATGCCCTATCGGATGATGGTCGAGCAGGTCGCGACGCTGGGCTATCTGGTGCTGGGAGCCTGTTGGCATCCGCAGGTGCGCCGGGCCCGGGATGCCTTCGACAGGGCGGTCGACGTGCTGCAGGCCATCAAGGCTCACCCGATCACCGGCGCGCGGGCCGCGGAGGACATCGAGGCCGATGTCAGGGCAGTCAAGGACGTCATCACCGACTGGAGATGACAGACTCGGGGACATGCGACCGAGACAGCGGCTGATCATCGACGAGATGGGCGTACGCCCGGAGATCGACCCCGAGCAGGAGGTCGAGAGGCGAGTCCGGTTCCTGGCGGACTATCTCGCGCAGACCCGGACCAAGGGCTTCATCCTCGGCATTTCGGGCGGCATCGACTCCACGCTCGCGGGGCGGCTGGCGCAGTTGGCCGCCGAGCGGGTGCGCGAGTCGGGTGGGGAGGCCGTTTTCGTGGCCGTACGCCTGCCCTATCGCGTGCAGTTCGACGAGGACGACGCGCAGGCCGCGCTGAAGTTCATCGCCCCCGACGAGACCATCACCTATAACGTCGCGCCCGCGGTGGACGGTTTCGAGAGCGAATATCACGAGGCCGTCGGCGCCGACCTGTCCGACTTCACCAAGGGCAACACCAAGGCCCGCCTGCGGATGGTGGCGCAGTATGCGGTCGCGGGCGATCGCGGGCTGCTGGTTATCGGCACCGATCAGGCAGCCGAGAGCACAACCGGTTTCTTCACGAAGTTCGGCGACGGTGGTGCCGACCTCCTCCCGTTGTTCACGCTCAACAAACGGCAGTGCCGACAGCTCTTGCAGCATCTCGGGGCACCCGCGCAGTTGTGGGCGAAGGTGCCCACAGCAGACCTGTTGGACCTCAATGCCGGGCGGACCGATGAGGACGAGCTCGGCCTGCGCTACGACGACATCGACGACTATCTCGAGGGTCGCGAGGTGCCCGAGGACATCGCCGAGAAGATCGAGACCATCTGGTGGCGTACGCGCCACAAGCGCACCACCCCCGTGTCCCTGCTCGATGACTGGTGGCGCGACTGACCGAACGCGCCGCAGCAGCCTGACGAAGCGGCAGGATCAGCCGTGGGCCGCGCTCCGCAGGTACGCCAGGACCGCCAGCACGCGCCGGTGGTGGTCGTCTCGCTCGGCCAGACCGAGCTTGGCCATGACGTTGCCGACGTGCGTCTCGACGGTGCGCTGGGTGAGCCACAGGCGGCGCGCGATGGAGCCGTTGCTGCGCCCCTCGGCCATGAGCGCGAGCACCTCCCGCTCGCGAGGGGTCAGCGCGCCGAGCGGGTCGTCGGCCGGCCGGGACGCGAGCAGGCGGCCGACCACCTCCGGGTCGAGCACCGACCCGCCGCGGGCTACCCGTTCCAGTGAGGAGAAGAACTCCTCCACGTCCAGGACCCGGTCCTTGAGCAGGTAGCCGAACCGGCCCGCCGCCGCCAGCTCCACCGAGTATCGGGTCTCCACGTGCTGGGACAGCAGCATGATGCCCAGGTCCGGCCGACGCATCCGAATCCGCCGCGCCGCCCGCGCCCCGTCGTCAGTGAGGTCGGGCGGCATCCGTACGTCGACGACCAACACGTCGCAGGGCACCTCCCTCACCACCTCCTCGAGGGCCGTCGCGTCGCCAGCGGCCGCGACGACCTCGTGCCCGGCGTCCTCGAGCAGCCGGGTCAGCCCCTCGCGGAAGAGCACCGAGTCCTCGCCGACGATCACGCGCATGGCAGCACCACCTCCAGGCGCGTGCCCCGCCCCGGCGGGCTGTGCAGCGCGAACGTGCCGCCGGCCGCGGTCACCCGATCACGCAGCCCGGCCAGCCCGGCGCCGGACCCGGAGGCGTCCGCACCGCCCCCGCCGTCATCCTCCACGAGGACCGCCAGCTGCCCGCCGCGCTGCTCCACCTCCACATCGATCCGCGAGGACGACGCGTGCTTGACGGCGTTGGTCACCGCTTCCATCACCACGTAGTAGGCCGTCGTCGCCACCGGGTCCGGCAGCACACCTGCCGCCACCCGCACGCTCACGGGGACCGGGCCGGAGCGCCCGAGCGGCGCCAGCGCCGGCCCGAGTCCGTCGTCCAGGCACGCGGGTCGTATGCCGTGCGCCAGCTGCCGCAGCTCGCCCACTGCCGTCCCGAGCTCGGCGACCGCGATGTCGATGAGCTCCCGGGTCGCTTCGTCGTCGGCGGCCAGGTGCCGCTGGGCGACGCGCAAGTTCATCCCCAGCGAGACCAGCCGCTGCTGGGCGCCGTCGTGCAGGTCGCGCTCGAACCGCCGCCGCTCCTCGTAGCCGATCACCTGGAGCCGCCGCCTCGACTCCTCGGTTTCCCGCAGCGCCGTCACGACCTGCTCGCGCATCCGCACGAGCTCGGCGACCTGGGCGACGGCCTCCTCCACGTCGGCCAGCACCGCCCGGTGCTCGGGCGGGACGCCGGTGACGAGCGCCACCGGTCGGTCGCCCAGACGCACCGGCACCGCGCCCGTGGCGTGCGCCTCTGCACCGTGGTCGCCGTAGGTCACCCGCAGCCCCGGTGCGTCCAGCACCCCGCGCAGCGTTTCCTCGAGCAGCTCGGGTGCCGCGGCCCCGGCCCGCACGTCGCGCAGCAGGCCGAGGACCGCGTCGCGC
>CAKUSI010000335.1 GCA_934678955.1 uncultured Austwickia sp.
CCGTACAAGGCGGAGAAGACGACCACCCACCGTTGCGCGCGGCGCTTGTCGTGCGGCGCGAGGGTCGCGTAGTCGAAGGCGCGGTGCAGCACGCCGCAGTAGAGGCGGTGGACCGGCAGCGCGGGTGCGAGCGGAATCCGCGCGTTGCGGGCCAGCTCCCCGGCCACGCCCGGCCCGAGCCCGAGGGCCACGTGCGCATCCGGGCGCAGGCTCAACGCCATGAGATCGGCCAGGATCTGCGCTCGCGTGGGGCTGAGCTGCGGGAAGGACAGCGCATCCGGATCCATCCGGCGCCCCCGCTTGCCCGCGGCCTGGGCTTGTGACGGAGGGAGCAGGATCAACACGGGCACATGGTAGGCACGCGACCCCGTCGGCAGGGAGCGGTTGTCAGACGTTGCCACGCCACGCCGCGCCACGGCACGCTCCAGCGCCCGTCGGCAGCCCGCTCCGTGGCACGCGGGGACGCCCGAACGCGCGCCACGTGCGGGACCGCGCTGCGCGCCCCGCCACCTGGCTCCTAAGGTGTGCACATGTTCCAGCGACGTGTGGTCCTCTCGCCGGATCACGGGGCCGACGGCGCGCTCCTGCGTGAGGCGTTCGCGCGCATCCGCACGGAGATGGAGGTCCCTGGCGAGTTCCCGGCAGCGGTGCGCGAGGAAGCGCGGGAGGCAGCGTCGGTGACCCACACTCGCTCGGTCCTGAACGGACAGTTGCCCGACGAGACCGCGGTGCCGTTCGTGACGATCGACCCGGCGGGGAGCATGGACCTGGACCAGGCGCTGCACATCGAGAGAGAGGGCCGCGGCTACCGGGTCCGGTATGCGATCGCGCACGTGCCCGCGTTCGTGACGCCTGGCGGGGCGGTCGACGCGGAGGCCCGCCGTCGGGGAGAGACCATCTACATGCCGGACGGGAGCGAACCGCTCCACCCCCGGGAGCTGTCCGAGGGGGCGGCCAGCCTCCTGCCGGGCGAGGTTCGTCCCGCCTTCATCTGGGACATCCATCTCGACGACGCTGGGGAGATCCGGGAGGCGCAGGTCCGCGAGGCGGTCGCGCGCAGTGTGCAGCGGTTCGATTACGAGGGTGCTCAGGCCGACGTCGCCGCAGGCCGCGGAGCGGCTGCCTCGGACGGGCCGCTGGCGCTGCTGCGGGAAGTGGGTGAGCGCCGGATCGCCCTGGAGCACGCACGCGGCGGGGCGAGTCTGCCCAAGCCGGAGCAAGAGGTGGTTCCGACGGAGCGCGGTTATCGGCTCCGCTTCCGTCCTCCCGTCCCGGTGGAGGATTGGAACGCGCAGATCTCGCTGATGACCGGCATGGCCGCGGCCCGGATGATGCTGGATGGGCGCGTCGGCATCCTGCGCACGATGCCCTCTCCCAGCCCGGCCGAGGTGGAGACCTTCCGGCTGCGGGCCACGGCGCTCGGCGTGCCCTGGCCGGCGGGCGTTCGTTACGGGGACTTCCTGCGCGGCCTGGACCGCAACGATCCGCACCACCTCGCGCTGATGCACGCCGCGACGTCGCTCTTCCGCGGAGCCGGCTACACGCCGTTCGACGGCGACGTGCCCGACAAGCGCGAACACGCGGCGTTGGCCGCCCCATACGCGCACGTGACGGCGCCGCTGCGCCGCCTGGTCGACCGGTTCGCCCTGGTCACGTGCGCGGCCCTGTGTGCCGGCACGCCGGTCCCGGAGTGGGTCCGGGAGGCGCTGCCGAGCCTGCCCGAGGTGTTGCGCGCCAGCGGTCGGCTCGGGTCGGCGGTGACGCGCGCCTGCACCGACGCGGTCGAGGCGGCGGTGCTGGAGCCCCTCGTCGGCACTGATTTCGACGCGTCCGTGGTGGAGGAGCGCGACGATAGCGTGACGGTCCAGATCACCGAGCCCGCCGTGCTGACGCGCGTGGCCGGGACCGCGTCGGCGGGACAGCAGGTGGTCGTACGGTTGCGTGCCGTCGACGTGCCGGCGCGCAAGACCTCCTTCGAGATGGCGGAGGCCGGCGATGGATGAGGACTGGGAGAGGGCTGTCGCCGCCCGCCCGTTCCCGAGGGTGGTCGCCACCGACCTGGACGGCACCCTGCTCAACGCCGCTGGAACGATCTCCCCGTGGACCACGCAGGTGTTGGAGTCCTATGTGGCGGTGGGCGGACTCTACGTCCTGGTGACGGCCCGTCCCCCGCGCTGGCTGCGCGGTCTGGCGCGGATGCGGGTGCCGGGCGGCGTGGTGCTCGCCTGCAACGGCGCATTCGTCGTGGACCTGGCGACGGGGGTGGTGCTGGAGTCGCACGCCTTCGACCCCGCGGAGGCGTCCGAGCTGGTCGCTGCGTTGCGCGTGGCGTTTCCGCAGATGCGCCTCGCGGTCGAGACCTCGCAGCGGATGGTGCGTGACGCTTCCTTCGAGGTCGACCCCCAGTACGACCCTGGTACCCCCACGGACAGCCTGGAGCACTGGCTGTCGGCGGGGCCGAACGAGCCGGTCGGCAAGGTGCTGGGCCGCGGTCCGGGAATCGACGCCGACAGCCTGTATGAAGTGGCGGCGGGCGTCGTCGGAGAGCGGGCCCACTTGGCGTATTCGGGCGCCGTCGGACTCCTCGAGCTGACCCCGCCGCACGTCAACAAGGCCGAAGCCCTGGAGCGGTGGTGCGACGAGCGGGCCGTGGCGGCGCAGGACGTCTGGGCGTTCGGGGACATGCCCAACGACCTGCCGATGTTCTCGTGGGCCGGGACTGCCTACGCGGTCGCGAACGCCCACCCGGATGTGCTGGCGGCCGCCGACGTGGTGGTACCCCATCACGACGAGGACGGCGTGGCCGCTGTGGTCGCGGCGGCGATCGAGCGGTGGCACTCCCGCTAGGACGGCACAGACCGCTAGAACTGTGAGCGTGGCGAGCGCGTGAGTGTGCCGACCCCGTGAGTGTGGCGACCGCGTGAGTTGTGGCGACCCGTGTGAGCGTGGCAACCGTGAGTGTGGCGTCCGCGTGAGCGTAGAATCGCGGGCGCGGATGAGTCGGCCAGGCGGTCGCGTCGGCAGCTACCCCCGGGCATTTGGCCGGTAGGGTCTGCCGCCGAGGAACGTCCGGGCTCCACAGGGCAGGGTGGTGGCTAACGGCCACCCGGGGCGACCCGCGGGAGGAGTGCCACAGAGAAACAGACCGCCACCGCGGCCGGCTCGCCGGCTCGCGGCGGTAAGGGTGAAACGGTGCGTGTAAGAGACCACCAGCGCCCCCGGTGACGGGGGCGGCTCGGTAAACCCCACCCGGAGCAAGACCAGACAGTGCGCGCTACCAGGGCGGCCCGCCCGAGCGCACGGGTAGGTCGCTAGAGGTGCCTGGCAACAGTCACCCGAGATGGATGACCGCCCACGACAGAACCCGGCGTATCGGCCGACTCATCCGCCGATCCCCACCGGCGCACGTGCCCGCGCCGCGACGTAGCCCTAGGCTCTGGGGATGCCGGGCCTCCTCGTTGTCCACCACGCCCCCACCCGCGGCCTGCGGGAGCTCCTCGCCGCCGCGCTGGCGGGCGCCACCTGCGAGGACATCGAGGGCGTCGAGGTCACCGCGGTCGACGCGCTCGCCTTCGCGCGCGGGGAGGCCGGCGCCGACGACCTGCTGCATGCCGATGGGTTCTTGCTGCTCACGCCCGCGAACTTCGGCTACATGTCCGGGGCCCTCAAGCACGTCTTCGACTCGACCTTTCTGGCGATCGGCGGCGCGCTGGACGCGGACGGGCAGGCGGCGGGCGGTGGGACCGGCGGACGGCCGTACGGACTGCTGGTGCACGGGCGCTACGACACCGGCGGCGCCGTCCGGTCCGTCGAGTCGATCGTCGGGGCCCTGGGCTGGCGGGCCGTGGCCCACCCCGTGGAGATCCTCGGCGAGGTCAGCGAGGAGCACCGCGACGCCGCGTACGAACTCGGCGCGACCTGCGCCGCCGTGCTGGCCCCCTGAAGGCGCTGACACCCCAGGGCGCCGCGGACGGCCACAGTGCGCCGTGGGCGCCCAGCATGCTGCGGAGCCCCCCAGGGTGCCGCGGCGCCTACCAGGAGGTGTGCCGGGGCCTGCCTTCGTCGTACCCCGCCGCCCCCTGCAGACCGACCACGACCCGCGCGTGGAACTCCCCGATCGTGGACGCGCCGGCGTACGTGAACGCGCTGCGTACGCCGGACACGATCTGGTCGATGAGGTCCTCGACGCCGGGACGGGCGGGGTCCAGGTACATCCGGGAGCTGGAGATCCCCTCCTCGAAGAGCGCCGAGCGGGCCCGCTGGAACGCGTTCTGCTCCTTGGTCCGGTTGCGCACGGCGCGGGCCGAGGCCATGCCGAAGCTCTCCTTGTAGAGGCGCCCGTCCGCGTCGCGGAGCAGG
>CAKUSI010000336.1 GCA_934678955.1 uncultured Austwickia sp.
TGCTCGCGCCGGCGGAACAGCGGCTTGACCGCCAGCACGAGGAAGAACAGGGCGATGGCGACGAGCGCGATGGTGGCGGCACCCGCGGTGCCCCAGTAGTAGCTGAGCACCAGTCCGAGCCACACCGTGAACGCCGCGAGCGCGGCCGAGGTGACGAACATCTGCGGGATCGTGCGCGTGACGAGCGCGGCGGTGGCCGGCGGGCCGACCAGCAGCGCGAAGACCAGCAGAGTGCCCACCGCCTGGAAGCTGGCGATCACCGCGGTCGCGATCAGAACCAACAGGGCCGCGTGGGTGAACCGGGGGTTCATGCCCAGCGTCTTGGCCTTGGTCGCCGAGAACGACAAGGCGAGCAGCGGGCGGTAGAGCAGCAGCGACCCCAGGAGGACCGGGACGCCGAGCGCCGCCATGGCCGTGAGGGTGTCGGCGTTCACGCCGAAGATGTCGCCGAAGAGGATGCTCGTGAGTGAGCCGGTGTAGGACTGCGACTTGCTGATGATCACCACACCGAGGGCCATCATGCCGACGAAGAGCAGCCCGATGGCGGTGTCCTCCTTGAGGGCGGTCTGTCGGTGGATCAGCTCGATGCCACCCACCATGACGACTGCGGCGACCGCCGCACCGAGGTAGGGGTTGAAGCCAAAGATCGTGGCGGCGGCGATACCGGGGAGCACGCCGTGGACGAACGCGTCCCCGAAGAAACTCATGCCGCGCAGGACGAGCCACACGCCGACGATCGAGCTCATGAGGCCCGCGGCGAGCCCGCCGATCAGCGCGCGTTGTTGGAAGCCCAGGAGAAAGGGCTCGAGAAACCAGTCCACGAGTGCAGGACTTTACTTGAGGGCGTCCGCGATGCGCTGCGCGTTGGTGAGCATCATCGTGGCGTACGTGTCGGCGCCCGACCCCTCGGGGCCCACCGAGCCTTCGAAGAGCTGGACGACCTTCAGGTCGCTGCCCACCTCGTTCGCCACGGCCTCGACCAGGCGCGGATTGACGGTGTTGTTGGAGAAGATCGCCGAGACCTTGTCCTCTTGGACGACCTTCACCAGGTTCGCCAGCTCCTGCGAGCTGGGCTCGGCGTCGGTGCTGCCCCCGGGGATGACGACGCCCGCAACCTCGAAGTCGTACGCGTCGGCCAAGTAGTTGTACGCCTCGTGATCGGTGATGAGGACGCGCTTCTCGGCCGGGACGGCACTGAGGATCTCGCGGACCTCGGCGTCGGTCTCGGTGAGCTTGCCCTCCAGTTCCGTGCCACAGGTGGCGTACTGGTCGTCACCGGTCCGCTTGGCGAGCTGGGCGCCGATGATGCCGGCAGCCCTGGCCATGCGCTTGACGTCCATGTGGACGTGCGGGTCGAACTCGCCGTGGTCGTGGCCCTCAAGGTGCCCGGCTTCCTCGCCCTCCGCGTGCGCGTGGCCGGCGTGCTGCTCGGCCTGGCGCTCCTCGATTTCGGCGTAGGCGAGCGGGTCCAGCAGGGGGGCGACCTCGAACACGGTCGCGCCGTCGACCTTGGCGCCGTCGAGCGCGGCCGCGAGGCCCTGCTCGAGGCCGAGGCCGTTGGTGATGACGAGCTGGGCCTTGGTCAGGTCGGCCACCTCGCGTGAGGACAGCGAGAAGTCGTGGGGGTCGTCGCCGGGGCCCATCAGCGTGGCCGACGTCGTGCCGGCGCACGCGGTGATGTCACCGAGGATCGAGCCGAGCTGGGCCGTGGTCGCGACAGCCACCGGGGCCTCGGACGTGCTCGGCTCGGTTGATGGTGGAAGCGTGGTGCAGGCGGTCAGCAGCAGCAATCCCTGTAGCCCGAGCCAGGAGAGTTTCATCACCGCGCCAGCCTAGACGAGATGAGAATGGTTCTCAACATTCGACTGGGTGACTGTAAACGCACAAAGGGAGCGGCCCAGCGAACTGGACCGCTCCCGCGTTCGTGCAATCAGCTCTCGGGGGTCGGCGAGGGGGATTCGGTGGTCTGGTCGACAACGACATTCTGGGCAGCGGCCTGGGCGGCCTCCTTCTCGGCGGCGGCCTGCTCCGCGGCGGCCTCCTTCTCGGCGGCGGCCTGGTCCGCGGCGGCCTGGTCCGCGGCGGCCTGGTCCGCGGCGGCCTGCTCGGCAGCAGCCTGGTCGACCGCAGCCTCCTCATCGGTGACTTGGGCAGCCGCAACGCGCGCACCACTAGCGGGGGGTGCGCAGTCGACGCAGGGCGGGGTGGAGGCCGTGTTGATGGCGGTTGAGCCAGAGACGCTCAGTGAGCCGCCAATGGCAGTCCAGTTGAGGGTGCCAGTGATCGACGAGTTCTGGCTGTTGTCTTGAAGGTTGAGGTTCAAGGTCACATTCTGGCAGCCGCCGGGAGCAACGGTAAATGATGCAGGAACGGGAGTAAACACGGTCGAATTGCCGTTGAACGTCAAGGTCGCGGGCTCCGTGATGGTCACGGTCACGGAAACGGTGGAGTTGTTGCAGATCGTCAGGGGCTGCAGGTAGCCCTTGTTGTAGCCCGCATTGCTGCAGGAGTTGCCAGGAAGCTTGCATGCGTCTCCAGCTTCGGAGACGGTCACAAGAGCAGACGCCGCCATGGCAGGCGCAGCGGCCGCGACTGCAACAGCGGGGACGCTCCAGGCCGCGCCCTTGGCGAGAGTGCGGCGCGAGAGGCCGAGCTTGGTGGTGTCTTCAGTCATGGTGGTGGGTCCCCTTGGAGCTGTGATGGTTCTTCGAGGTCAACATATCAGCGTTATCGGGAGTACGTGCAACTCGTTCGGTCCACGGCGATCACTTGGTGGGACCGGACTTGGTCACGGTTTCACAACGCCCGACGCGGCCGCGTCGGCGATGCGGGGGGAAGATGAGGGTGAGGGGAGGGGTCCCCTCCCCTGTGGCTCCGCGGGCACCGTCGCCTTCGAGAGTGCCGCCTCGACCGCCGACTGCTGACGGTCGTCCCAGCCCCCCAACACCACTCCCGCGGCCCGCGCCCGGGCGGCGTCCACCTCGTCCTTCAGCCGCACCCCGGACGTCGTGAGCGACAACAAGGTGGCACGGCGGTCGGCGGGGTCCGCCGTCCGGGTCACCCACCCACCCGAGACCAGGGCGTCGACCACGTCGGTCGCCGATCGCGGTGCCACGTGCAACCGCTCGGCCAGGTCGGCCATCCGGACCGGCTGCAGGCGCGCGATCGTCCGCAGCGCCCGGGCCTGGTGCGGGTTGACCGGCAGGCCGTCGAGCTCGTCCGCTGTTGCCCGCCTCAGCCGCCGCGCCACGCGCAGGATCAGGTCGGCCAACTCGGCCTCGGGAATATCCACGCCACCCTCCCGGTTGATAGTGAGGTAACCTCAGCATAGCCTCGACAGGCTCAGGCTTCGACAAGCTCAGCCAGCGAGGAACAGGCTCAGCCAGCCAAGGAAAGGAGGCGCCCATGAGTGACATGATCGGAGGACCCGACATGCGTGGCCCGCAGCGGATCGACCCGCGCGACCGCGCCCAGCTCATCGAATCGCCCGTCTCCGCGGCCAGGGTGGCCACACTCTTCAAGCCCCACGCGGGGGCTCTCGCCATCGTCATCGCCGCGGTCGTCGCGGCGTCCGTCGTCGGCCTGGCGCAGCCCTTCCTGCTGCGCGCCGTGATCGACGATGCGCTCCCCAACCACAACACCACCCTGCTGGCGTGGCTCGTCGGCGGCATGGTGCTCGTCGCCATCCTCACCGCAGTCCTCGGCGTCGTTCAGACCTGGCTCGCGACCACCATGGGCCAGCGTGTCATGAGCCGATTGCGCACCGACGTGTTCGCGCACATCCAGCGCCAGTCGATCAGCTTCTTCAAGCGCACGCGCGGCGGCGAGATCCAGTCCCGCCTCATCAACGACATCGCCGGCCTGCAGTCGGTGATCACGACGACCGCCACGTCGGTCGCGTCCAACCTCACCACCGCCGTCGGAACGGCGGTCGCCATGGTCGTCCTCGACTGGCGCCTCTCGCTGCTCTCGCTGATCGTGCTGCCGCCGGCGATCGCGCTGACCCGCAAGGTCGCGCTGGTCCGCCGAGAGATCACCACCCAGCGGCAGCGCGCGATGGCCGACCTGCACGCGCAGGTCGACGAGGCCCTCAGCGTCAACGGCGCGATGCTCACCAAGACCCTCGGCGCCGGCCAGGCCCGCGTCGACGCCTTCGCGGCGACCTCCGGTCAACTCGTCGACCTCGAGGTCCAGAGCCAGCTCGCCGGACGCTGGCGCATGGCGACCATGGGCATCATCTTCGCCGCCATCCCAGCCCTGATCTACCTGGCCGCCGGCTTCCCGGCACTCACCGGCAACATCACGATCGGCACCGTCGTGGCGTTCACCGCGCTGCA
>CAKUSI010000337.1 GCA_934678955.1 uncultured Austwickia sp.
GTCAAGGCGTACAACGCCGCGACGGAGTCTCAGCGCGGCAACGTGATCCCGGTCGAGATCACGGTGTACGAAGACCGTTCGTTCACCTTCATCACGAAGACCCCGCCGGCTTCGGAGCTGATCAAGAAGGCCGCCGGTGTCGCGAAGGGTTCCGGCGAGCCGCACAAGACCAAGGTCGCGAACCTCACCCAGGACCAGGTGCGGGAGATCGCGACGCAGAAGATGGCCGACCTCAACGCCAACGACGTCGAGCAGGCGATGAAGATCATCGCCGGTACGGCGCGTTCGATGGGCATCACGGTCCAGGGCTGACCAGACCGCACAAGGCGAGGAGATCCGACAATCCAACACGTGGCAGGGCCGGCGCTGGCCCGTCGACCACGAACTCCCTTACATCTCAGGAGTGAGACATGAAGCGCAGCAAGGCATACCGCGCCGCCGCCGAAATGATCGGTGACGCGACGTACACCCCTCTGGCCGCCATCCGGCTGGCCAAGGAGACCACGTCGACGAAGTACGACTCGACCGTCGAGGTCGCCCTGCGGCTGGGCGTCGACCCGCGAAAGGCGGACCAGATGGTCCGCGGGACGGTGAACCTCCCGCACGGCACGGGCAAGACGGCCCGCGTGCTGGTCTTCGCGACCGGCGCGAACGCGGAGGCGGCTGCGGAGGCGGGCGCGGATTACGTCGGCTCGGACGACATGATGGAAAAGATCCAGGGCGGCTGGCTGGACTTCGACGCGGTCGTCGCCACCCCCGACCTCATGGGGAAGGTGGGTCGGCTGGGGAAGGTGCTCGGCCCCCGCGGCCTCATGCCGAACCCGAAGACCGGAACGGTCACGATGGACGTCGCCAAGGCGGTTTCGGACATCAAGGGTGGCAAGATCGAGTTCCGCGTGGACAAGCACGCCAACCTCCACTTCATCGTCGGCAAGGCGTCCTTCAGCGAGCAGGCGCTCGCGGAGAACTACGCCGCCGCGATGGACGAGGTGCTGCGGCTCAAGCCGTCGGCGAGCAAGGGTCGTTACCTGTTGAAGGCCACGATGGCGACCACCATGGGTCCCCCGATCCCGCTGGACGTCTCCAAGGTGCGCATCATCGCTGAGGACGAGATCCCGGCCTGATCTGCTCGACATGCGACCGACGCCCCGCCCGACGACCGTCGCGGCGGGGTGTCGTCGTTGGGCGAGGCGGCGAGCGCAACCCCTCGTTGGCGAGATCGAGCCCTGGGTCGACGAGCCGGCTGGGCACGCGATTTGGTCGGCGGCGTCGCCGGAGACTACCCTGGGTCTCGACCAATGACCGCCGGCTGCCGGTCGCTTCATGCGACCGGTCGAAGGTCCCCTTGAGTAGGGGCGGCCGGCGCAGGCCGCGATCACAGCACCCGGTATGCCACGGCCCTTCGCCGTTCGGCGTACCGCTCAGGCTCCCGCGCCCTGCGCCGGGGGCCTTTTCTCGTGGGGTCACCGGTGGCGCTCACCATCGAAGGAGGCCCTATGGCAACGCCTCAGAAGCA
This sequence comes from uncultured Austwickia sp., assembly GCA_934678955.1. Next base: position 1,517 of record CAKUSI010000337.1, read on the forward strand.
GGCAGCCATCGCCGACCTGGCGGACAAGTTCCGCGGGTCAGGTGCGGCCGTTCTCACCGAATACCGCGGCCTGTCCGTGGCGCAGCTCAAGGAGCTGCGTGATTCGCTGCGTCCGAACGGTTCGTACGCCGTGGTGAAGAACACGCTCACGCAGATCGCCGCCGACCAGGCCGGCGTGACGGCGTTTTCCGGGCAGCTCACGGGGCCGTCCGCGATCGCCTTCATCACCGGGGATCCGGTGGAGGCTGCCAAGTCGTTGCGTGACTTCGCCAAGGCACACCCGCTCCTCGTGATCAAGTCCGGCTACCTGGACGGCAAGCCGCTGTCGGCGGACGAGATCACCAAGCTCGCGGACCTGGAGTCGCGCGAGGTCCTGCTGGCCAAGCTGGCCGGCGCGATGAAGGCCTCGCTCAACCAGGCCGCGTACCTGTTTGCCGCGCCGCTCTCCCAGGCGGCTCGCACGATCGACGCCCTGCGGGCGAAGGTCGAGACCGAGGGTGGCGAGTCGGCCTGAGCCTGCCCCCACGGGCGCGCTCGATCGACCAGGGAACGGTTCGTCACGAGCCCGCCCCGACACCCGTACCACTGCCACTCACGGCCCAGCACGTAAGGAAGGAAAGCCACCATGGCCAAGCTCAGCACTGAGGAACTGCTCGACGTCTTCTCCGAGATGACGCTGATCGAGCTGTCCGAGTTCGTCAAGGCGTTCGAATCGAAGTTCGAGGTCACCGCCGCCGCCCCGGTCGCGGTCGCGGGCGTCGCTGCGGCGGGCGGCGGCGACGCCGGCGCCCCCGCGGAGGAGGAGCAGGACGAGTTCGACGTCATCCTCGAGGCGGCCGGCGACAAGAAGATCCAGGTCATCAAGGAGGTGCGCGCGCTCACGACCCTGGGCCTCAAGGAGGCCAAGGACCTGGTCGACGGCGCCCCCAAGCCGGTCCTGGAGAAGGTCGACAAGGAGGCCGCCGAGAAGGCCAAGGCGGCCCTCGAGGGCGCCGGCGCCACCGTCTCCCTGAAGTGACCGGATCCTGAAGTGATCCACCGCGCGAGCGATCGCGCGCGAGCTCGTCCCACGGGCCGCATCCCTCATGGGGATGCGGCCCGTGGGCTTGCCCTGTCCGCCCTTGACGCCTTCGGGCGGGCAGGGCATTCTCGTGTTCTCAGGGTCAGATCGTCCGTGCCGATCTGCACCCGGCAGGCGCCCAGGGTCCCGGGCCTGCCGTATGAGGCGACGACGCGTGACACACGGGTTGTGCCGTCGTGCCTCGGATTTGGACTTCACCCCCCATACGGGTATGCTGTCGCTTTGCGCTGCCCGTGTGGTGCGCCCTCGCCGTCCCGGCCCGATCCCGTCGCTCGTAATGAGCCCCTGACCAGCGAATACAGCTGTGTCCGGAGGAGGATGACCTTGCGGCTGTGGGGCGCTGGCGCGGGAGCGCACCGCCGAATGTGAACACAGGCCTGTGGAAGGACCCTCCTTGGCTGCCTCGCTTACCGCGAACCAGAAGTTGTCCACCGCGCTGACGGCGTCCGGCCGCGTGTCGTTCGCCAAGATCCGTGAGCCGCTAGAGGTTCCGGACTTGTTGGCCTTGCAGACGGAGAGTTTCGACTGGCTGCTGGGCAACGAGCGCTGGCAGTCACGAGTCGAGGCCGCTCTGGGAGCGGGTCGCCCCGACGTGCCGGAGCGCTCCGGACTGGAGGAGATCTTCGAGGAGATCTCCCCGATCGAGGACTTCGCCGGATCGATGTCTCTGTCGTTCCGCGACCACCGCTTCGAGGAGCAGAAGTACTCCATCGAGGAGTGCAAAGAGCGGGACATGACGTACAGCGCGCCGCTGTTCGTCACCGCCGAGTTCATGAACAACAACACGGGCGAGATCAAGAGCCAGACCGTGTTCATGGGCGACTTCCCGCTGATGACCGACCGGGGTACGTTCGTCATCAACGGCACCGAGCGCGTCGTCGTGTCCCAGCTGGTGCGGAGCCCGGGCGTCTACTTCGAGCGGTCGCCCGACAAGACCTCCGACAAGGACATCTACTCCGCCAAGGTGATCCCCAGCCGGGGCGCCTGGCTGGAGTTCGAGATCGACAAGCGCGACATGGTCGGCGTCCGCGTGGACCGCAAGCGCAAGCAGTCCGTCACGGTGCTGCTCAAGGCCCTCGGCTGGACGGACGCGCAGATCCTGGAGAACTTCGGGGACTACGAGTCGATGCGGCTCACCCTGGAGAAGGACCACACCGCCAGCCAGGACGAGGCGCTCCTCGACATCTACCGCAAGCTGCGTCCGGGGGAGCCGCCCACGCGGGAGGCCGCGCAGGCGCTGCTCGACAACCTGTACTTCAACCCCAAGCGCTACGACCTCGCCAAGGTGGGTCGCTACAAGCTCGACAAGAAGCTGGGGATCACCTCCGACCCCAGTGCGTCGACGCTGACCGTGGATGACGTGGTCGCGACGATTCGCTACCTGGTCGCGCTGCACGCCGGCGAGACCTCCCTGGAGGGCACCCGGCACGGTCAGCCGGTCGAGGTGCGCGTCGAGGTGGACGACATCGACCACTTCGGCAACCGTCGCCTGCGCAACGTGGGTGAGCTCATCCAGAACCAGGTCCGCACGGGGTTGTCCCGGATGGAGCGGGTCGTCCGCGAGCGGATGACCACCCAGGACGTCGAGGCGATCACGCCGCAGACCCTGATCAACATCCGCCCGGTCGTCGCGAGCATCCGCGAGTTCTTCGGCACGAGCCAGCTGTCCCAGTTCATGGACCAGAACAACCCGCTGGCCGGCCTGACCCACAAG
>CAKUSI010000338.1 GCA_934678955.1 uncultured Austwickia sp.
TCGGCGGCCGAGGTGGTGGCGGAGCTGGGCGGCAGGCCCAAGCCGGGATCGGTCACGCTGCTCCCGGGCATCAATGGTCAGCGCCTGGTGATCGTCGGCCTCGGCTCCGATGCCCCCTCCCCCGCCACGCTGCGTACCGCTGCGGGAGCCGCCGCACGCGCGGTGAGCGGACTCTCCGGCGTACGCCGTGTCGCGGTCGCCCTCCCCGCCGACGAGCCCGAACTGCTCAAGGCGGTGGTCGAGGGCACGCTGTTGGGTCAATACACGTATGCCGGTGTCAAGGCCGAGACCAAGGACAAGCCCACCCTCGAGTTCAGCATCGTCTCGACCGTGGCCGACAACCGCATCGTCGATGAGGCTCGCGCAATCACGGCGGCCCAGGTCGTGGCCCGTGAGTGGGTGAACCTTCCCCCCAACCTGCTCTATCCCGACTCGTTCGCCCAGGCCGCGAAGCAGTTAGTCGCCGACAGCAAGATCGGCGTGGAGATCCTCACGGAGAAGGAACTCGAGCGCGACGGCTATGGCGGGTTCATGGCGGTCGGCGGCGGTTCGTCGCGGCTGCCGCGACTCGTCCGCCTTTCGTACGCCCCAACGCGCGCGAAGGCCCACCTGGTGCTGGTCGGCAAGGGCCTGACCTTCGACTCCGGTGGCCTCAACCTGAAGCCCGGCGACTCGATGTCGACGATGCGCTGCGACATGGCGGGCGCTGCGGCGGTCATCGCCGCGACCCAGGCGATCGCCCAGCTCGGACTGAGGGTCAAGGTCACGACCTATGCGTGCATGGCCGAGAACATGCCGTCCGACACGGCATTCCGTCCGTCCGATGTCCTGACGATGTATGGCGGAACGACGGTCGAGAACTACAACACCGACGCGGAAGGCCGGCTCGTGCTGGCCGATGCCCTGGCCCGTGGCTCCGAGGACGACCCCGATCTGGTGATCGACGTCGCCACGCTGACCGGCGCTGCCATGGTCGCGCTCGGCACCGAGATCTTCGGTGTCTTCTCCGACTCCGACGAGGTCGCCGACCGCGTGCTCGGGGCTGCCGAGACCGCCGGCGAGCAGGCCTGGCGCCTGCCCATGGGCGACTGGAGCGCCGAGGCGCTGGAGTCCAAGGTGGCCGACCTCAAGTCCGGCGGCGGACGCTGGGGCGGCGCGTCGATCGCCGCGTCGTTCCTGCGTCACTTCGTAGCCGAAGGCCTCGACTGGGCCCATCTCGACATCGCGCCCGGCAGCTTCAACGAGGGGTCGGCCAAGGGCGAGATCCCCGTCGGTGGAACGGGCATCGCGGTGCGCACCCTCGTCGAGGTCGCCCGCGGACTGCAGAGCTGAGCCTCCGCCGGTGACCGTCTGGATCGATACCCCCGCGTGGCCCCACAACGGGCAGGTGTTCGCCCACATGGTGTCGGACGTGTCTCTCGAGGAGTTGCATGTCGTCGCGGAGCGCGCCGGCGTACACCCACGGGGGTTCGATCGCGATCACTACGACGTGCCCGAGCGTCTGCACGGTGCCTGCCTCGAAGCAGGTGCCGTGCCGGCGCACACGCGGCGCCTCGTCCGGGCGCTGCGCGAGTCCGGGCTGCGCCTGACGAAGGCCCAACTGAAGGCCGATCGGGAAGCCCGACGGTCCCGGCTTCTTGGCCGTTGGCCACTCCCCGCGTCGCTCGCGCTCGGCGAGGAGTTGCTCGATCGCTGGTCCGAGCCCCGGCGGCGCTATCACGACGCCCGGCATCTCGAGCACTGCCTGACAGCCCTCGACCTGATCGGGGCGAGCGAGGACGTCGTTCGCCTGGCGGCGTGGTTCCACGACGCGATCTATGAGGGGCGCGGCGGCGGTGCCGATGAGGAGGCCTCGGCGCGGTTGGCCGAGGACCGCCTGGCGGGCGTCCTCTCCCCCGCCGACGTCGCCGAAGTCGCCCGCCTGGTCCGACTGACCGCCGGCCACGAAACCGTCCGGGGTGACCGCCGCGGCCATCAACTCTGCGACGCGGATCTGGCGATCCTGGGTGAGACGCCGGAAAGGTACGCGCGCTATTGCCGCGATGTCCGGGTGGAGTACGCCGAGGTCCCTCTCGCCGACTTCCGGCGCGGCCGGCTGCAGGTCGTGCAGATGCTGCTTTATCGCGAGCATCTCTATCGCACCGACATCGGCCTCACGCTCTGGGCACGCAAGGCGCGCGAGAACCTGGCCCAAGAGGCGGCGCGGCTCTCGCGCCCGCTGCCGGCCTGAGAGATCCCGCTTCACCGGTACTGGACGAGCGGCGGCAGGTCGAACTCGACCCGAGGCAGCCGAAACGCAACGACGCCAGCAGCGAGGAAGCACCCGGCGGTGGTCCCCCACGCAACGAGATCGACCGTGTTGTTGCCGGTCATCGCGGCGTAGAGGTGGACCGGCTGAGACACCGCCAGCAGCAGACCGACCCAGGCCGGAAGCGCCCGGCTGCGCCACAGCGCCAACCCCAGGAGCACGGTGCCGAAGAGGTGACCGACGACGAACACGACCCCCATCGCGGCGGCCTGCGGAAGCGCTTCGGCGCTCGCGCCGAGCAAGTATGCCGTCTCGGTCCCGATCCGCCCCTGCGCCGCGAAGGCCACGAGCGCGTCGCCCGGCGAGCCGCTGGCCACCAGCGCGGTGTAGCCGGGGACGGCCAGCGCCGCCGCGAACGTGGTGAGGACCGGCGCGCGCCGCCGCGAGACCCAGAGCACCGCGACCACCCCGGAGACGATGCAGGTCGAGGCGACCAGGCCGGCCCACTCGGTGAAGGAGAGGAAGCCCTGCGCGGCCAGGAGCTTGTCGAAGACGGTGCGCGCGTCGTCGAGGGTGTGATAGGGCAGCAGGAAACGCCCGAGCGCCACCCACACCGCCGCCACCGGCGCGGTGACCAGGAGGAGGACCTGCCAGGCGGGGCGGGCGTCATGCTCTGACGACGCAGGACCGACGCCGGGCCCGGCGGTGCCCCACGGGGCCAGGTCGAAGTCGGCGTCGCGGGTGCGCAGCAGCGCGAGCGAGGCACCCGCCACGCCGGCCGCGGCGAGCAACCAGGACCCGGCGCTCAGAACGTTGCTGGCCGCGGCGGCCACTGCCGCGGGGTCGAGGCCCGAGCCGACCGCGGCGCGCAGGACGAGCCCCGGGTGCGGCAGGTTGAAGGACAGCGTCACGCCCAGCGCGGCGAGCACCCCGCCGGCGAGCGCGAGCCGGGGCGCGTGGCGCCGCGTCGTCCAGGCGACGGCCAGCACGACGGGCAGAGCGAGCAGACCGCCGACGAGCCCCAGCCACAGGGCCAGGTCGAGGCGACCGGTCACGGACGCGGCAGCGACCTGCTCCACGGGCTCGTCGGTCAGTGCGTAGGGCAACACGAGCGCCTCGGCCGCCAGCAGCAGCGCCGGCACTGGCAGGAGTGCGGCGAGCCCCCGCCGCCACAGCGGCCGCAGGTCGCGGACCGCGCGGGTCGTGGTGGGTGCGTCGATGGTGAGCATGAGGACGTCCTTTCGTCGTCGGTGACCACCAGCGTCCTGCTGCGCATGCGTTGGCACATCGGAGCGCGCGCGGATCTCCTCCTCCGTGCTGGCACGGAGGACACGGGTGTCCCTGATCAGTAAATTTCCCCCATGGGCAGGTACTTCCTCGCGGCGGTCGCCGCGACCGGCCTGACCGCGACCGCCCTCGTGGGGCTCGCGGCCCTGTTTCCGCTGTCTCCCGGTCCCGGCACCACCGGGTCTGCCGTCGCGCTCGTCGCCCTCGGCGGGGTCCCGCTGGTCCTGGGCTGGCTTGTGCTGCGCCGCGCGAGGGTGGTGGGCGCGCTGCTGTGCTGGACGGGCGTGGTGCCGGTGGTCGTCGCCCTGGCCGACGTCTGGGCCGCGGTGGCTGAGGTCTCACCGGCCGCGGTGCCGGCGGGGCCGGTGCTGGTGGCGGTGCACGAGGTCTCGTGGGTGTGGCTGTATGTGCTGCCGGCACTGGTCGTGCTGCACTTCCCGGACGGGCGCCTGCCGGGACCGCGCTGGCGGGCGGTGCCCGTCGCGCTGGTGGCGGCCGGCGTGGCGATGCTCGCGCTGTCGCTCGCGGGGCCCGTGCCGGCGGCCGTCGGCGCGGTGGTCCTGCTGACGATCATGGGCAGCCTGGTGGCGGCGGCCGCTTCGGTCGTGGTGCGCCGCCGGCGGACGCAGGGCACGGTCGAGCGGGCGCAACTCCGCTGGATGAGCCTGACCGGCCTGGTCCTGCCCATGGCGCTGCTGCTGTGCTGGGTGAGCTACCTCCTGCTCGGGCACCCGGACCTGGTGCTGGTCGGGCTCGCGCTCGCCTGGGTGGTG
>CAKUSI010000339.1 GCA_934678955.1 uncultured Austwickia sp.
GCCACCATCACCGCCGCGAGGTCTACGACGCCCTGCTCAACCGGCTCGACAACGACACCGCTTGACACCGATCACCCGCATAAGTCGGCTTTCTTCGCGGCCGAGCTCGACCGGCCACAGCGCTGATCGTGGCCTACATCGACCAACACGTCGGTGAGGTCCACGAGGATGGTCTGCGATGGGGTGTCGAGTCGATCTGTGCCGCGCTCACCGAGCTCGGCGCGAAGATCGCCCCCGCGACCTATTACGAACACCGCGGCCGGCAGCCGACCGCGCGGGAGGTTCGCGATGAGGAGCTCAAGCCGAAGATCGCCCGGATCCACGAGGCGAACTACGCGGTCTTCGGGGCACGCAAGGTGTGGTTGACCCTGAACCGTGAACGAGACATCGATGCCCCGCCAGTGGCACGGTGCACCGTGGAACGACTCATGGGCGAGCTCGGACTGGCCGGCGCGATCCGGGGCAAGGTCAAACAGACCACGATCAGTGACCCCAAGACCCCCAAGCCCCGGGATCTGGTGGACCGCAACTTCCGGCCGTTGGCCCCTGACCGGTTGTGGGTTGCAGACTTCACATATGTCTCGACATGGTCGGGGTGGTGCTACACCGCGTTCGTCATCGATGCCTACGCCCGACGGATCTTGGGCTGGTCGGTGGCCACCACGATGACCAGCCAGTTCGTGGTCGATGCCGCGGAGCAGGCCATCTGGACCCGTGGACGCGAGGGGCGCGACCTGGCTGGGCTGAACTGAGCGACCAGCAGACGGTTGCCTTGACCGCGATCGCTACTTCCGGCCGCCGAATCGACCTGCTCGTCGGACCTGCCGGGGCAGGGAAGACGACCGCGATGCGTGCCCTGCGCGGCGCATGGAGCACGGAGCACGGCACCAACAGCGTCGTTGGTCTTGCGCCCTCGGCAGCAGCGGCGCAGGTGCTCGCGGATGACATCGGCATCGCGTGTGAGAACACCGCCAAGTGGCTCCACGAATACGACAACCACCGTGCCGGGTTCGCCAAGGACCAGCTCGTCATCGTGGATGAAGCGAGCCTCGCCAGCACCCGTACGCTCGACCGGCTCGCTGCCATCGCCGCCGAGGCAGGAGCCAAGCTCCTCTTGGTTGGCGATTGGGCGCAGTTGCAGTCCGTGGACGCCGGAGGCGCGTTCGCGCTGCTCGCGTCCGCCCGCGACGACACCCCTGAACTGCGCGACATCCACCGCTTCACCCACGAATGGGAGAAGACCGCCTCCCTCGACCTGCGCGACGGACGCGTCGAGGCAATCGGCACCTACTCCCGAGAGAAGCGCCTCCGGGAGGGTGCGACCGACGAGATGATCGACGCCGCTTACCTCGCCTGGCGCGCTGACTCCCAAGCCGGTCTCGCCAGCGTGCTGGTCACCGAGTCCAGCCAAGCCGTCGCAGCCCTGAACGCCCGAGCGCGGGCCGAACGAATCCTCGACGGCGAAACCGACGCCACCCGCGAAGCCGTCCTCGCCGAAGGTGCCCGGGCCTCTGTCGGTGATCTGGTCATCACCAGGCAGAACGATCGCCGCCTGCGGTCGCTTCGTGGAGGTTGGGTCCGTAACGGCGACCGCTGGAAGGTCACCGATGTCCGGGGTGACGGCACTCTCGTCGTGCGACGCCAGGGGCTCCGCTGGGCAGCAACCGTCGCCCTGCCGGCCGACTACGTTGCCGAGTACGTCGACCTCGGTTACGCCATCACCGCGCACCGCGCCCAAGGCATCACCGTCGACACCGCTCATGTGGTTGTGTCCGCGACCACCACTCGGGAGAACCTGTACGTCTCCATGACCCGAGGTCGGGATGCCAACATCGCCTACGTCGCGCTCGACAAGCCTGACGACAGCCACGCCGCGCCGCACCCCGACGACGTGAATGCCCGCACTGTTCTCTACGGCGTGCTCCAGCACTCCGGCGTAGAACTGTCGGCCCACCAGATGATCGAAGCCGAGCAGGAAGCCAAGACCTCCATCGCTCAGATCGGTGCCGAGTACGACACCATCGCAGCCGCCGCGCAACGCGACCGCTGGACCCGGCTCATGCGGGCCAGCAACCTCACACCTGAGCACGTCGAAGCAGTCCTCACCTCTGATGCCTTCGGGCCGCTCACCACTGCGCTCCGTCGTGCCGAGGCCATCGGGCACGACGTCGACCAACTCCTCCCGAAGCTCGTGGCACGACGCTCCCTCGACGGCGCCGTCGACGTAGCGGCCGTGCTTCAACATCGGGTGGAGATCGTCGCCAAGCAGCCGCCCGGTGGCCGTCGCCGCAAGACTCCCGCGCTCATCGCCGGGCTCATCCCCGAAGCGCAGGGTGATATGACTCCCGAGATGCGTACTGCGCTCGACGCGCGACGCGACCTCATCGAGACCCGCGCGCACGAACTCGCGGAGCGCGCGGTCGCTGATCGAGCGCCTTGGCTGCACAAGCTCGGTCAGCCGCCTGTGGACTCCCGCGAACGACGCCGCTGGTTCCAACACGTCGCCACGGTTGCCGCTTACCGGGACCGCTACGGCATCACCAACCCCTCGATGCTCGGACCGCAGCCTCAGAACGAGGCACAGCGCAACGACGCCAACCGTGCCCGCGTAGCCGCCGAACGCGCCAACCAGATCGCTCGCAGCGCCTCCCCGGAAGCAGCACGCACCAGCGCCCGCAGCATCGGCCTGTAGCGGCGACTCGCAGTTGATGAACTCACCGACGTCATCGAGGGGACGATGCCCACGTTCTTCCTGTGAGATGGGCGGCGCGACGAACGGCCCGGCTTGCGCCGGGCCGTTCGTCGTTGGGAGGACCTCTACGCCGAGGTCGTCCAGGGGCCGACTCCCCTGCCGGGCGCATAGCCCATCGGCACGAACTGCTGGTGCCGACGGGGCGACCGCTCAGCCATCCGTGCCCGCAGCAGGCGGCCGACGCTGACCGGGGCCATGACGGTGAACTTGAGTGCGCTCCAGATCAGGGTCAGGACGATGAGGTTGAGCCAGCCGGGGCCTCCCCGCTCGATGAGCGTGGTGGTGAAGCTGGCGGCGTAGAGGTAGGCGGGCACGAGAACCAGGGCGGCGGGGATGCCCCACTTGTGGCCGCGTCGGGTGCGGATGGCGTCGAGTGCGATGTTGCTGGGTGCGTAGCAGCGCAGGAACCACCGGACTCGGGTGGTGAGGATCACGATGAGCCGGAACATTGGACAGTCCTCTCGTAGGGTCCGGCAGCAAGAACCTTGAAGGACCATCCCGACTTCGGAGGGTCAATACCGTCGCCCTGTGAGCGTCGGCGCCGCGTGAAGGCTGCCTCGTCTACGACGATAGACCACCGCACCGACAAAGCGTGACAGGCGACTACGTCCGTCGGCCACCCGAAGTAGGACGTGGTGTACGTCAGCGCGTTGTAGAAGGCCGCAAGGGCCGCCCTCGCCTCGTTCTCGGTGGAGCCGAGGTCAACGCGCAGATAGGCGACGTGGTGACCGATGTCTGGATCTTCAATCCACTGCCGCCGTTGCCGGGCGGGGTACAGGGTGGGGTGAGTCCTGTTGGACAGAAACCCGTAGATGCCAGTGGCCGTGCGACCGTCGATCACGCCTCCGAAGCTCTTGGTCAACTCGTACATCCACTCGACGGCGGCCTCAAGGTTCGGCACCGACTGCCCGTGCAGCGTTCGCGGCGAAGCCCCCAGAGTTTCCGAGGTTGTGCCGGGGAAGCGCTCGATGATCTCGGCCTTCAGAGTCTTGTAGTGCTTGTTGGCTGCGAGGTAGCTCGGGTGCGTCTTGTCGCGCATCCGACCAGCGTTCTTCTTCCGCGCTCACGAGTTCTTCCAGGTACGCGCGGGCAAGCCGATTATCGGGCGACTGGTCAGTGTCGTCGCCCAGCACCCAGACGGCATGGGCGCAGTTCTCGATCGTTGAGCGGACGAGTGCAGGGGTGGGGAAGACGACCTCACTGCTTCTGTAGAGGCTCGCGAGGCCGCCGAGGTGTCCGCTGGCCGTGAGCAGGTAGGTCTGCACGACCTCGGCGACAAGCCGGTGACCCGTCTCTCCTCGTGGAGCGGTGACCGCGATGTCGGGGGATGGCAGGTCCTCCGCTGTGGCTGCTGCCGGCGACCCCGGCGCAGATGTCCAGTGGAAGCGGTCGGCCATCTCGAAGAACGCATCGCGGCTGGCGGCGAACAGGTCTGCGATCTCGACGAGTCGCTCTGCGAAGTCGTCGGGGGTGTGCTGCCAGTACGCCATGCAGATCAGGCTACGGCGAGTGGTGAAGCACCGATGGTTGTCAGAGC
>CAKUSI010000340.1 GCA_934678955.1 uncultured Austwickia sp.
CCTTGTGCGGCGCGTCCTGCAGGTTCTGGTCCTGCGTGTACGCGTGGATCGTCGTCATGAGGCCCTTGACGATGCCCAGCTCGTCGTTGAGGGCCTTCGCCATGGGGGCGAGGCAGTTCGTGGTGCACGAGGCGTTGGAGATGATCGTCTGGCTGCCGTCGTACAGGTCGTCGTTGACGCCCATCACGATCGTGATGTCCTCGTTCTTCGCCGGGGCGGAGATGATGACCTTCTTGGCGCCACCCTCGATGTGGGCCTTGGCCTTCTCGGCGTCGGTGAAGAAGCCGGTCGACTCGACCACGATGTCGGCGCCCACGGACTTCCAATCCAGCTTGGCCGGGTCGCGCTCGGCCCACGCGGCGAACTTCTTGCCGCCCGCGGTGATCGACTCGTCGTCGTAGGTGACCTCACCGGGGAAGCGGCCCAGGATCGAGTCGTACTTGAGCAGGTGGGCGAGGGTGTGGTTGTCGGTCAGGTCGTTGACGGCGACGATCTCGACGTCCGCACCCGATGCCACGACAGCGCGGAAAAAGTTGCGGCCGATGCGGCCAAAGCCATTGATACCAACGCGAACGGTCACGTCATATACCTTCCTGATCACTCAACACGGTCGGGTGCGAGGGCCGCGTTGCCCGGGAGCCGCTGCCGGGCCCGGGACAACAGGTGGCCCGTACGTCGTTGTACGCCACGACCGACCCTATCCGCTCCGGGGCCGCAGGCGGAGACATCGGCGTCCCGCAATCGCGGCCGAACGGGCGGTTTACGCTTTTTGTCGGGGCTGATCGAGCGCGTGGACACCGGAGCCTCGCTCACCGTTTCCCGCGGGTTCACGCGGTGAAGTCGTCCGCGAGTACGGCCTCCGTGCCGGGGATGCCGAGTTCGGCGGCCCGCTTGTCGGCCATGGCGAGCAGGCGCCGTATCCGGCCTGCGACCGCGTCCTTGGTCAGCGGAGGTTCCGCGTGGGAGCCGAGCTCCTCGAGACTCGCCTGCTTGTGTTCCAGCCGGAGCCTGCCGGCCTCGCGGAGGTGCTCGGGGATGTCGTCGCCGAGGATCTCCAGCGCGCGGGAGACCCGAGCGCCCGCCGTGACCGCGGCGCGGGCGGATCGACGCAGGTTCGCGTCGTCGAAGTTGGCGAGCCGGTTCGCGGTGGCGCGCACCTCGCGCCGGACCCGCCGCTCCTCCCAGGCCAGGACCGCGTCGTGGGCGCCCAGCCTGGTGAGCATCGCGCCGATGGCGTCCCCGTCCCGGATGACGACCCGATCGACACCACGCACCTCACGGGCCTTCGCCTGAATGCCCATGCGACGTGCGGCGCCGACCAGTGCGAGCGCGGCCTCCGGCCCCGGGCAGGTGATCTCCATGGAGGAGGACCGCCCCGGCTCGGTGAGCGAGCCGTGGGCGAGGAAGGCGCCCCGCCAGGCCGCCTCGGAGTCGCACACCGACCCGTTGACGACGCGAGTGGGCAACCCCCGCACCGGTCGACCGCGCAGGTCCACCAGTCCCGATTGGCGGGCCAACGCCTCCCCGTCGGCCTCCACCCGCACTACATAGCGGCTTCCCCGCCGCAGGCCCGCCTCGGAGACCACCATCAGTTCGCTGGAGTGCCCGTAGACCTCGGTGACCGCCTTGCGCAGCCGCCGCGCGGCCGTGCCCGTGTCGAGCTCGGCCTCCACCACGATGCGGCCGCCCTGCAGGTGCAGGCCGCCGGCGAATCGTAGCGTCGCGGACACCTCCGCCTTGCGGCAGCAGGGCTTGGTCACCGGCAGGCGGCTCAGCTCATCCTTGACGTTCGCGGTCATGGCCATGCGGGCTATCCTGCCACCCGCGCTGGGGCCGAGCGGTGCCGGTCAGCCCGCGAATCCGTTGCGTCCCAGCGTGATCCCCGTACGCGCACGACCCCGGGGCGAAAGTGGTGCCGCAGCCGGCCGCCGGCCCTCATGCCGCCACCCGTTGCCCCAGGACCAAATACCCGATCAGGCAGGCGACGCTCAGCGCGATCGCGGCCTTGCGACGGGACCGGGCGATGGCCTGGCCCTCGAGGACGACGTACCCCGAACACGCGATCCCCACGGCGAGGAGGGCTACTGGAACCGCGGACAACACCCGGACCACCCCCATGGTCAGCGCTGCGCTGTGGCCTGCGTGGTTTGCCATCCCACCGACGCGCACTCGCACTATCCCACTGTTCACCGCCTCCGGCGACCGGAACTGGACGGTCGCCCCAGTGCCGCTGGGCGCCTGTGACATTCAACCCCGGCCGCGCCCAGGCCCCCGGCTTGCCGCGGCTCGCACCCGGGCGGACCGTGGAGGGTGGGCCGCTATTCGACACCGTGCGCAGGTGCGGGAGTAGAAGTACGCGAGCGCAGGTGCGGGGAGGAAGGACGGCCGGCCCGAAGGCCTGCGGGTCGACCGAGGTGACCGTGCGCGCCGAGCCGGTGGAGGGCAGCGCCGGGGCGGGCCACTTCGCCTGGGCGATCCGCGTGACGCCACACCGCGGCGTGACGTGCGAGCTGCGGGGTTACCCCGGCGTGTCGCTGGTCGACGCCGCCGGTCGGCAGCTCGGCGCGGCGGCTGACCGGGACTCCGGCAGTGCACCCGACCTGCGACTCGAATCCCCTCGGTCCGCGGTGGCGACGGTTCTGGTGACGCAGGCGGCCAACTACGCCCCGGCCTGCACGATCGTGGAATCGGCCGGCTGGCGCGTCTACCTTCCCGACCAGTTCGACGCCGTCACGGTCCCCGCGCGGCTGTCGGCCTGTGTCGAGGGCTCGATCCACCTGTTGCGGGTCCGCCCGTTCGCAGTGGGCTAGCCGCACGCCAGCCTGTCGGGCAGACAGGCAGGGCCGGGCTGGGCGCGGCGTGGCAGGGCAGCGCCCGCGAGGTCAGGCGAAAATGTCGCGGTATGCCGCCGCCAGCCGCAGCGCGTCGTGCACGCCGGGACGGTCCGTGGCGGCCACCGGAACGACCAGCAGCTGCGCGCCCAGGGCCGCGGCCGCCGCCTCGACCCGTTCCGGTTCGTCGATGACGCGCGGGTCGGCGAGCACCGCGTCGAGGTGAAGCGACGGGGCGTGCGCCGCCAACACCTCCAGGTGTCGCGCCGCGGTGTAGCCCTGCGTCTCCTTTGTGTCCATCTGCACGTTCAGGGTGAGCAGCCGACGGGCGGGCGTCCGACAGAGGGCGTCGGTCAGCTCGGGCACCAGGAGGTGCGGCATGACCGATGTGAACCAGGAGCCCGGACCGAGCACCACCCAGTCCGCGGCGTCGACGGCCGCGATCGTCTCCGCGGGCGCCGGGGGGTCCTGCGGCTCCAGGCGGATCTGCAGCACTTCGCCGGCCGTCCGCGCGACGGCCGCCTGCCCATAAACCCACCCCTCGTCCTCCGGCCGCCCCGGATCCAGTCCGCGAACCCGCGCGGAGATCGCCAGCGGCAGGGACGACATGGGCAGGACCCGCCCCCGCGCGTCCAGCAGCCGACGGATCACGTCGAGCCCCTGCACCGGGTCCCCCAGCAGGTCCCACAGGCTCATGATCAGCAGGTTCCCGACCGCGTGACCGGCCAGCGGACCGGACCCGTTGAACCGGTGCTGCAACACGTCTCGCCAGAGCTGGCCCCACTCGCCGTCATCGCACAGGGCGGCCAGCGCCATGCGCAGATCCCCCGGGGGAAGGATGTCGAACTCCGTACGCAGCCGCCCGCTGGACCCCCCGTCGTCGGCCACCGTGACGATCGCGGTGATCCGGTCCGTCACCAGGCGTAGCGCCGCCAGCGAGGCGGCCAGCCCGTGGCCGCCGCCCAGGGCCACGACGGCCGGGCGCACGCTCATGGCGGGACGCACGCTCACCGGGCCGCCCCGCCGCCCGACCGCGCGTCGGTCCGAGAGCGCGCGGCGACTCGCCGCATCATTCGCGGCCCAGGTCTCGATGGAACAGCAGCGTCCTGATCTCCGGGGTGGACAGCCGTTGCGCCAGGCGCTCGGCAATCGCCACCGACCGGTGCTTGCCGCCCGTACAACCGATCCCGACGGTCACGTACCGCCGCCCTTCCTGCAGGTACCCGCCCAGCATCGTCTCCATCAGCGGCACCGCCCGGTCCAGGAATTCACTCGCGGCGGGCTTGCCGAGCACGTAGGCCGCCACCGGCTCGTCCTTGCCGGTGGAGGAGCGCAGAGCGGGAATCCAGTACGGGTTCGGCAGGAACCGCATGTCGAACACGATGTCCGCGTCGAGCGGGACGCCGTACTTGAACCCGAAGGA
>CAKUSI010000341.1 GCA_934678955.1 uncultured Austwickia sp.
CCCGTCGACGTGAGGTAGAGGGTGTCGTGATCCCTGGCGTCCCGGAACCGCTGGTCGGCGCGGGGCAGCCGGTTCTCGACCGTGAACTGCGTGGCCGGGTCGATGACTCCCTCGTTGAGCGCCGCGCCGATCGACATGACCTTGGCCGTCGACCCGGGCTCGAAGGTGTTGATGAACGGCGTCGACCCCAGGGTCTGCCCGGGCGCGCCGCGGCGCGCGGGGTCGAACCCCGGATACTGCGCCGCCGCCCGCAGCCGGCCCTTGGTGTCCATGACCACGGCGACGCCCCAGTCCGCCTCGCTCTCCTGCACCTGCGCGGCGACCGCGTTGTACGCATACCACTGCAGGTCGTTGTCGAGCGTGAGCGTGAGGCCGGTGCCGGGCACCGGCTCCACGCTCTGGCTCTCGCCGCTGGGGATGATCCGGCCATCGGAGGAGAACTCGGCCTTCAGCTGGCCTTTGGTGCCTGTCAGCTTGTCGTCGTAGACCAGCTCCAGCCCGCCGCCGTCGCCGGTCAGCGCACGCCCGGTCGAGCCGATCCAGCCCAGCACGGGGGCCGCGGCCACGCCACCCGGATAGGTCCGCAGCTGGGCGGTCTCCGACGTGATCCCCGGGATGGCCAGGCTCTGCACCGCCCGCCACTGCATGGGCTCCAGCCCGCGCTTGAGCTGGCTGTACATGCCGTCGACCTGCAGCTTGGGCTTCAGTTCCTCGACACTCATGCCCAGCAGCGGCGCGAGTTTGGCGGCGGCCCCGTCGACCCCACCCGGCTCAGGCAGAAGTCTGCCCTCGTCGTCCTTCGGCTGATACAGCTTCACGTTCTGCGGGTCGGCGATGACGGTATGACGCTCGACGTTGTCGGCCAGCACCGCGCCGTGCATGTCGGTCACGATCCCCCGCTTGGCGGGGATCTCGTATGACTGCGCCATGCGCAGCTTGCGGCCCTCCTGAGCGACGGCGGACGCTTCGACCCACTGCAGGCGCACCAACTGGGCCGCGAAGACGCTCATCACGAAGAGGGTGACGATGAACAGCGTGCGCCCCCGACGGCGCATGTTGGTCAGCCTCGGCCCCCGTCCAGGGGCGCCGCGACGCGGGCCGCGCCCCCCACCGGAGCCGCCGGCACCACCCGACCGCGGCTGGGCGCCGGCCCCGGTGGCGAAGTCCCTGGCCGCCACCAGCCGCCTCCCCACGGCGGCGGAGGTGCCACCGTGCCGCGGTCGCGGCGATGCCGGCGCATCCGTGGCGCGAGAGCGATGCGCGGGCTGGGACATCCCACGCGAGCGGCGGGCCGCCCCGTCTGAGGTCATCTCCACGCCGTCCTCGCTCTCGTCCCGACCCGGGTTGATCCGACCCGTTCTCGAGGGCCCGACCCCGGCCCTCCCATGACGGGGAACGCTGCCCCCACCCCGTCCCCCTCTCGACCCCAGCGGTCCGACGTCCGACGAACTGCTGGTGTCAGGGCGCCTGGTTCTGGCTGCGCACCTGACCCTCGGTGCCTTGCCGCTCTCCCGCCGGCGCCGGCGCCGGCACCTGTGGCTGCGCCTGGGCCCGTGGCTGGGCCTGAGCCGCACCGGTGGTGGCCGGAGCACTCTGCCCGTTCGACGGCGCCGCGTCGGACCGGCGGGTGGTGGCCGACCCGCTCGGGGTCGGCCGGTCCGGCACCACCGTAAGGGACTGCGTGGCACCCCCCTGGGGTGCCACGCCGAGGACGCGCCCGTCGGGCAGCGAGAGGAACATCGATGAGGAGGCAGGCACCATTCCGAGCTTCGTCGCGCGTTCCGCGAGCTGCCTCGTCGAGCCGGTCACCGCGAGTTCCTCCTGGATCTGGGACGCCTGATCGGCGGCGAGCCCGCCGGCCCGCTCCAGCTTGTGGATCTCGTAGGCACCCTGCGTGAGCGACATGTTGAGCAACAGGACCAGCAGCAGCCCGGCGGCCAGCACGAACGAGCAGAGCAGCGCGAAGGGGAAGGTGCCCAGGGTCCGCGGCGGCGGCGCGACCAGGGTCAGGGTGGGACGCGCGGGACGTCTCGCGCTGAGGCGGCGGGACCCCGGGATCGGACGCGCGGGCGCCTCCGGCACCCGTACCGCGCTGCTCTGACTCATCGTGTCCCCTCCTGCCGTGTCCTGCCTGGTCGTGCCCCGCCCCGGCCCGCCCCTCCCCCGCCGCGAGCGGGCCTTTCGCCGGCGCCGCTCGATGAGAGCAGCTCCGCCGCTTCCACCTGCCGACCCGCAGGTGTCGCCCGGAGTCGTTCCACCGCGCGCAGCCGGGCAGACGCCGCGCGCGGGTTGGCCTCCACCTCCGCCCGGTCGGGCGGCTCCGCGCCTCGGGTCAGTGACCTCAGGTACGGACGGTGCTCCGGCAGTTCGACGGGCAGCCCCGGGGGGGCGCTGCTCGCCGTTCCGGCCGCGAAAGCTTGTTTCACCATCCTGTCCTCCAGGGAGTGGTAGGACAGCACTGCGACACGCCCGCCGGGCGCACAAACCTCGAGGACCCGCGGGAGCGCGGCGGCCAGCGAGGCCAACTCTCCGTTGACCTCGATCCGCAGGGCCTGGAAAGTGCGCTTGGCGGGGTGCGACCCGCGGGTGCGGCTCGCCGCCGGGATCACCCGGTGCAGCAGCTCGACCAGGCGGCCGGAGGTCTCGAAGGGCGCGCGGTCGCGTTCGGCGACGACGGCCCGCGCGATCCGGGGGGCGTACCGCTCTTCCCCGTAGCGGCGCAGTATGTCGGCCAGGGTCGCCGCGTCGTAGCTGTTCAGGACGTCCGCCGCGCTCAGCGGGAGGTCCGGGTCCATCCGCATGTCCAGGGGCGCGTCGACGCGGTAGGCGAAGCCGCGCTCGGTGTCGTCGAGGTGCAGCGACGAGACCCCGAGGTCGAGCAGGACCGCCTGCGCCCCTTCGTGGCCCAGATCCGAAAGGACGGTGTCGATCTCGTCGTAGCGCGCGGCGACCGACGTGAATCGATCCTCGAACGGGCGCAGCCGCTCGCTCGCCAGCGCCAGGGCCTGGGGGTCGCGGTCGATCCCGACCGCGATCGCCTCCGGGCAGCTACGCAGGACCGCCTCCGCGTGCCCGCCCATCCCGAGGGTGCCATCGACATAGACCGCGCCCGCGCGTTGCAGCGCCGGCGCGAGAAGCTCCAGCACGCGCGCCAGCAGCACCGGCGTATGCCGGTCCGCAGCGGATCTGTCGGTCATGGGGTTCCTCGGTCGGGCCGTGCCCGCGCTGTGGCGGGCAGATGGATGGGCGCTGCGTCGGGTGACGCGATGCCGGCGGGCGAGAGCAGGGATGGGATAGCGAGAGCAGGGACGGGATGGGGATCGGGTACGTCTTCGCGCCATCCCTTTCTTGCGCGAAGCGAGCCGATCCCGCGGTGCGCCCCTGACACCCGGTCCCCCACCGCTTCTCCACCTGCCCCGGGGCTGGGGAAGTGCCCCGGGACGAGGTGAACGACGAGAAGCGGGGGGAGGCCGCGCGGCAGGGACCGACGCGGGCTCAGAGCAAGCCGGGGACCACCTCCTTCGACTGCTCGACGTAGGCCTGCTCGGCCGCGGAGTAGAAGTCCTCCCATCGGCCGGGCTCCCAGATCTCCACATGGGTCCCAACGCCGACAACCGTGAGATCGCGATCGAGCCCCGCGTACTGCCGCAGGTGGGCCGGGATCGTGACGCGGCCCTGCTTGTCGGGGATCTCGTCGCTCGCCCCGGACAGGAGCATGCGCAGGTAGTCCCGCGCCTCCTTGTTGGTGAGGGGCGCGCCCTGACGGTCGCCGATCAGCGACTCGAAGACGTCCGCCGGGAAGACGAAGATGCATCGCTCGTGGCCGCGGGCCAGGACCAACCCGGAGGCCAGCCGCTCGCGGAACTTGGCGGGCAGGATGAGCCGACCCTTCTCGTCCAGGCGCGGGGAATAGGTGCCAAGGAACGACGCCACGGCTCACCTCCCCTCCCGCGGTGACCCGGCACAGCACCGGAGTCGTCATCACCAGGGCTTCCTGCCGGCGCCGCTCGCCGCTCCCCCTCCGGGGCAACGACGACACCCGCCCCGCCGGCCGAGAGCCCTCCCTACTCCTCCACGATACTCCACTTCACTCCACCGTCGCCCCAGCGCTCCCCACGGCAGCCAGATTATGGACATCGATACTGGTCATTGACGACCAAGCGAGGTGGAGGACAGGTGGGGCGAGTCGGGCGGGAGGCGACCGACGCGAGCGGGCCGCA
>CAKUSI010000342.1 GCA_934678955.1 uncultured Austwickia sp.
TCTTTGGCGCTGTGATCGGCGCCCTCGCACGGCTGGTGATGCCGGGCAGGCAGGGTATTTCGGTCATCGCGACGGTCGTTCTCGGCGTGCTCGGAGCCCTGGCGGGCTATTACCTGGCGGGCCTGTTGGGGGTTGCCTCGACCAGCGGGGTCGACTGGATCCGCTGGATCATCAGCATCTTGGTGGCCGTCGTGCTGATCAGCATCTACATCAGCGTCACCGGTCGTCGTAGCGTCGGCCGACGCTGACAGCGGCGACGCGGCCCCGCGCCACGGCGCGTGGCCATCGTGATCAGCGATGGGGGTCCCGGGACATCCGGGGCCCCCATCGGCGTCGACGGATCGGGGCTCGGTGTGCGTATTATGGAAAGGACCACTGAGGTGCCCGGTCGGCCGTAGGCAAACGGACCACGTGGGATTGACCCACGCGGGGCGCGGGGAGATGCGCCTGGCGAACCTGTGAAGAACTCCGATCGGCTCCAGTAAACGCCGCCACGACTCGTGGCGCGGGCGTAGTCGACGCGCGCGATGTGTACGCGCCCGGTGAACCCGCTGCCGCGCGGCGGCCCGATCGAGAGACGAGCACGACCTTGACCATGATGACGATCCGGCCTGCCTCCACCGACGTGGAGCACGACCTACCCACCATCGACGCGGGCGAAAACCCCCAGGTAGCGCCCGAAACCACGTTCGCCGACTTCGGCGTGCACACCGATATCGTCGCCGCGCTCGCGGCCTCGGGGATCGTGACCCCGTTCCCCATCCAGGCGATGACCCTGCCCGTCGCTCTCGGCGGCCACGACATCATCGGGCAGGCCAAGACCGGGACGGGCAAGACGCTCGGATTCGGTGTGCCGCTCCTCGACAAGGTGGCCGCCCCGAGTGACCCGGAGCACGCAGACCTCGACTACCCGGGCCGTCCCCAGGCGCTCGTGGTCGTACCAACCCGTGAGCTCGCAGTCCAGGTGGCCGGCGATCTCACCACCGCGGCGCGACGCCGCGGCATCCGTATCGAGTGCATCTACGGCGGCCGCGCGTTCGAGCCCCAGATCGACGCGCTGAAGCGCGGCGTCGAGGTGATCGTCGGCACGCCGGGCCGCCTGCTGGACCTGGTCCAGCAGCGCCACCTCAACCTGCACTCGGTGCAGACGGTCGTCCTCGACGAGGCCGACGAGATGCTGGACCTGGGCTTCCTGCCCGACGTCGAGCGGCTGCTGGCCCAGACTCCGACCTCGCGTCAGACCATGCTTTTCTCGGCCACCATGCCGGGAGCCGTCGTCGCGCTGGCCCGGCGTTACATGACCCAGCCGACCCACATCCGCGCGATGGCCGCCGGCGACGAGGGCAGCACGGTCGCAGCCATCGAGCAGTTCATCTACCGCGCCCACGCGATGGACAAGGTGGAGATGCTCGCCCGCATCCTGCAGGCCAAGGGCCGGGGGCTCACCATCGTGTTCGCGCGCACGAAGCGGACCGCGGCCAAGGTGGCCGACGATCTCACGGACCGCGGTTTCGCGGCGGCGTCGTTGCACGGCGACCTCGGGCAGGGCGCCCGCGAGCAGGCCATGCGCGCGTTCCGCAAGGGCAAGGTGGACGTGCTCGTCGCGACCGACGTGGCCGCTCGCGGCATCGACGTGGACAACGTCACGCACGTCGTCAACTACCAGTGCCCGGAGGACGAGAAGACCTATCTGCACCGCACCGGCAGGACCGGTCGGGCCGGCCAGACCGGGGTCGCGATCACCCTGGTGGACTGGGACGACGTGCCCCGGTGGAGCCTGATCAACAAGGCCCTCGACCTCGGCATCCCGGAGCCGATCGAGACGTACTCCAGCAGCGACCACCTCTTCAGCGACCTCGACATCGACCCCTCCGTGACCGGGCGGCTCCCGAGGAGCGAGCGCGTCCGCGCCGGCTTGGACGCGGAGGCGATCGAGGATTTGGGCGAGACCGGCGGCAAGGCTCGCGGGGCTCGAACGGGCGGCAGCCGCACCGGGAGCCGCGCGGGCGGCCGGTCCTCCAGCGGGCGGGGCGACCGCGCGCGGCAGGGCGGCCAGGGGCGTGGCGGAGAGCCGCGCGGAAAGTCCGGCGAGGCGACGGGCGAAGGTACGTCGAACTCCGGCGTACGCCGTCGTCGGCGCCGCACCCGGGGCGGCGGGCAGTCCGCGGCCAGCGCCTGACCGGCGACGGCCCACGACCCTACTGCGCCTCGTCCTCTCCGGGCAGGCCCGCCCACGAGCTGCGCTCGGGGGTGAACTCCTGCCCAGCGGGGCAGTGTGCGCGCACGTCGCACCAACCGCAGAGCATCGAGGGGCGGGGCGCGAAGTCGGGCGCGTCGGGGCCCTGGGCCGCGAAGGCCGCGTCGGCCCGCCGCAGGTCGACCACGATCGACTCGGCCTCGGCGAGCTTGCGGCCGAGGGAATCCTCGGAGTGCTCCCAACTCGCGACGTCGCCGGTGGGGACGTGGTGCAACTCCACGCGCCGGCACGATCGACGGAACACCCGCGCCGCCCCGAGGGCATAGAGCCCGAGCGCCAACGACGTCCGGGCGTCGTCCTGCGTGGGCGCCGTGCGGCCGGTCTTGTAGTCGACCACCACGAGCTCGCCGTCCCGGTCGTCGAGCCGGTCGATCCGGCCCGCGAAGGCCAACGTCTGTGTCCGGAACGAGACCGTCCTCTCGATGCCGCGCGGCTGCGCGTTACGGTCGAGGCGCTGCAGGTAGGCGAGCACCTGCCAGCGGGTCCGCTCTCGCCAGCGGGCCGACTGCGCGTCGTCGCGGAACCCGGCCGGCACCCAGTGCCCGTCGAGGATCCCCTCCACCGCGGAAGGGGTCCGGGCCTGGGGCTCGAGATCCCAGAAGTCGCGCAATACCAGGTGGGTGATCGTCCCCACGGTCGTATGCGCCCGCGGTGCCCGCGGGATCGGCCTCGGCCGGTCGAGGTAACGCATCCGATACATCAAGGGGCAATCCAGCCAGGCGAGCAGCCGACTCGGGCTCGCAGCGTAGAGCCGCTGCACCGGAAGATCGAAGGAGCCCTGTCCCCGAGACATGCTCTCCTCCGAGAAATCGCCCGCGTCCCCTCGCGCGGGGGTGGGCGCCGCCGCGGCGAGCCCCGCCGCCCCCGGTCCCGGAGCCGCGTCCTCCCTCATGGGTGCAAAGGCTTCACGGCGTGAGGACTGCGGTGGCGTGCGGGTGGGACACCAGCTGCTCGTATACCTGCGGGTCCGTGGTCCGATCCCCGAGCCCCTGCACCTTGCCGGTGCCGTGGTAGTCGCTCGATCCCGTAACCAGCAGACCCAGCGCGCGCGCCAGGTCGAGCGTGCGGTGGACGCCCTCGCCCGTGTGCTCCGGGTGGTGGGCCTCCAGACCGACCAGGCCGGCCGCCGCCATCTCCTCGATGATGCTCTCGTCCAGGTGAGGGCCGCGCTTCCACGCGAACGGGTGGGCGAGCACCGGGATCCCGCCGGCGGCCAACACCATGCGCACCGCGTCCACGGCATCGGGCGCGTAGTGCGGCGCGTAGTAGGGCGACCCCGTGAACAGGTATGTCCGGAAAGCCTCGTCGCGATCCCTCACGACGCCCCGGCTCACCAGCGCATCGGCGATGTGGGGCCGCCCGATCGTCGCGCCGTCCTCCACCTGCGCCAGCACGTCCTCGTAGGAGATGTCCACGACCCGCGCGAGCGCCGCCACGATGCGCTCGGCCCGCCGTTCCCGGCTCTCCCGGGTGCGCCGCATCTCGCGCACCAGGGTCGCGTCGTGGGGATCCGGCAAGTACGCCAGCAGGTGCACCGACGGCATACCGTCGGCGCACTCGGCGTGGCAGGACACCTCGATTCCCCGCACGAGCGTGATCCCCCGCTGCGCGGCTTCGGCCGCGGCCTCGTCCCACCCCTCCGTGGTGTCGTGGTCCGTGATCGCCAGGACGTCGAGTCCGGCGCGGGCCGCCGCGCCCACCAGAGCGGCCGGACTGTCCGAACCATCGCTCGCGGTCGAGTGGGCGTGAAGGTCGATGCGCACGGTGGACAGACTACGTCGGGGCCCGACAGTCCGACGGCACCGGTGGCGCGGGAGGACGCGCGCGGACGCGAGTTCGAAAGAAGGAGGCGGCGCTCCCCGTACGCTGTCCCCATCATGACGATCGCCGTGAACATGCTGTGGGTGCTCTTCTTCGTGCTCGTCGGCGGCGTGTTCGCCGCGACGGAGATGGCCCTGGT
>CAKUSI010000343.1 GCA_934678955.1 uncultured Austwickia sp.
GCGGAGCCCCGCTGTCACCGGCTGGCTGCCCGTCTCGGTGTCCACCTGGTCGGGGACCTCGGCGCCCAAGGCTGTCGCGGCACGGGACGCCGGGACGAGCGCGTCATGGCCGGACACATTGGTGTCGCTGACGAGCGCGTCGGCCCGGTGGCCCAGAGCCTCGGCGACGTCGAGCAGGGTGGGGTGGACGGCGACGAGCACCGGCCTGCCCTCGCGTCGGCGCAGGGACCACGGGGGCAACGCGTCATCGCCTGCCCGCTCGATGGCTGCCTTGCGGTCGAGCGCGCACCGGAGCAGCCCTTCGACGGTGCGGAGCTCGTCGGCGCCGGCGACACCTCGGCGTGGGGTCATCAGCGTCAGGAGGTGGTCGGCCAGCTCGTCGAAGGTGGCCACGCCGCCCAACTCGACGAGTCGCTCGTTCGTGACCCCGATCAGTCGGTCCAGCAGGTCGAGTGCCTCGTCGTCGGCTGCCCACCGGTCTTGGAGAGTTGCCAGCAGCTGGCTGATGCGGCCACGCGTCACCGGGGGCTTCAGCGAGGCCGCGAGCTCGGACTGGGTCGCGTTCGCGCCGAGGCGTCCGGTCACCCCGAGCAGCAGGGACGCCACGGTGACGGCGTTGTCCCCGCGTGGGGTGCGTGCCGCGTTCAGGAGGGTGTCGGCGGCGTCCAGCGGGTGGTCCCAGTCCGTGGGCTCCTCGGCGGGGCGCCAGGCGCCACGTCGGCCGAACTTCGGGCGCCAAATCTTGGTGAGCTGCTGCACCTCGCCGCGGGTCGCCGCCGTGAGGTTGGGCAGGCGGTTGAGGAGGCGGGCGTCCACGCCTGCCAGTTCGCCCACGGTTCTCACGTGCAGCTGCTCCAAGGCCGACAGCGCTCGCGCGCTGAGCCCACTGTCCGCCAAAGGGGTCTCGGCGGTGGCAGCCTCTGCCAAGGCCACGGCGTCCTCGGCCGGGGTGGATGCCTCGGGGAAGCTCGCCCGCCACTCCAGCAGCATCTGCGCGGCCGTGTCGTGACGGGCCTTGTGATTGCGCGCGAGCGCGCGCGTGAAGAAGGCGGTCAGGCTCTTCCGCAGCGCGGGGTCGAATCCATCCGGATCGATGGTGGCCTCGTCGTTGATGGACGCCGGGTCGGACAGCCCGTCGCCATACACCGGGGTGTGGCCGGTGGCCATCTCGTAGAGGACCACGGCGGCGGCGTAGCGCTCGGCGGCTGAGTCGTACTGCGGTCGCTTCGCGTTGAAGAAGGGGTCGAGGTAGGGGCGGGTCCCCGCCTGGGTGTCGGACGCCGGCGCGCGGGTGAGGGAGAAGTCGAAGAGCACCAGGTGCTTGCTGCGGTTGGACTTGTTGCTGCGGTCCTCACGAACACCGAGGTTGGCCGGTTTGATGTCCCGGTGGCTGATGCCGGCCTCGTCGAGCGTGACGACCGCTTCGAGAAGGTCCGTGCCCCAGCGCTCGAGGAGGTCGAGCGGGAGTCGCTCCCGGTTGCCGAGGTGGGTGGCGAGGGTCTCGCGTCCTGCGCTGGCGAGCAGGAGCGCACGGCGCCCACCCACGACGAGCGGGCCCTCGATGATCTTCACGATGCGCGGGCTGGTGAGGCGTCGCAGCGACTCCGCCTCGTCGTCGAGCCGTCGACCGGCACTGTCGTCGAGGGCCACCTTGAGGACGCGTTGGGGGGCGTCGTCCGAGGGGCCGTCCTTGACCAGCAGACCCACGGCGGTGGACCCGGCCCCCAGTCGGCTGACGAGTTCGAAACGGTCATCGAGCACGGCGCCCGGCCCGGCGTCGAGGGGATCGGTGGTCTCGTCGGCCTGCGGGGTCATCGCCTTGTCGAGCTCGGCGAGGAAGGCGGCGACGTCGGGGAGGCGCTTCGAGACCTCGGGACGGGTGGCGGCGAGGATCGCCTCGCGCAGTGCGGGAGCCACCGCAGGGAGTTCGACCGAGACGTCGAGGCCACCCTGGGCGTTCAGCCGCGCGGTGAGGTCGGCGCGCGTGCGAGCCGGCGCCTGGCCGCCAGTGACGATGTAGAACGCCAGTGCGCCCAAGCCGAAGACATCGAGGCGGAGCCGGTCAGGAGCCCCGACGAGGACACCCTCGGGGGCGGCGAATCCTTCCTCCACCCACCGCTCCTGGGCGGCCGAGGGGTGACGGTCGGCGTCCATCAGGGTGGTGACGCCGCGCGTGGCGGACGTGGCCGTCGCCTCGTCGGTGCGGCCCACTCCCTGCCAGTCGCCGATCGTGACGCGGCGGCGTCCGTTGTTCTCGGTGGTGACCTTGATGGCGCGCGGCCCGAGGCCGCGGTGGACGACGTTCTTGCCGTGTGCGTACGCGAGCGCCTCGGCGACCTGACGGATCAGGTCGAGCTGAGCGTCGTAGTCGAACCCGCTGGGCTCGTCGGCCAGCCACAGGTCGAGGCGCTGCCAACCCTCCTCGTGCGGGTAGATGAGCCCCGGGCCGAGCTCGGAGTCGACGTAGTCCTCGGGGCGGACGATCGCCTCATGGGTCAGCCGCTGCATCACGTGCATCTCGTGCGCGGCCAACAAGTGGACGCGGCGGCGGGCCTGCTCGGAGGCACCCTCTGGCACGACCCGGAACCGAATGCGGCGCCGCTGGGACTTCACGTGCTTGTGGGTGGCCAGCCAGTCCTGCCAGCCGGGACCGTCTTCCAGGGGTGCCTTGTCGAGCACGTAGGAGCCCGCCTCGCGCGGGCGAGCGCGGAGCCCGATGCGCTGCATCATGGCCGCGATGGCACTCTCGCGGATCTGGGCGTCGGGGCGGGGGGTGCCGGTGAAGAGATCCGTGACGGGGGCGAGCCCGGAGGCGGCCTCGTGACCCGGGAGACCGTAGAGACCCGTGCGAGAGGACTCGGGAAGCTCGCACACGAAACCGGGATGGTGGAGGAACACCGACTCCTGGATGAACGGGATGAGGTCCCTGGCCGATGGTGGCGGCTGGGCGAACTTCTGGCCACGCTTCCAGTCGTCGTAGGCGGCCATGAGCTTCGACCGGAGCCGCTTGGCCTTGCGGTTGGCGAGCAGGAGCGGGGAGTCCTGTGCTGCGTGACCATCACGCAACCACGTGGTGTCCGTGCCCCTGAGGCGTCCGGAGTAGTACTTCAGCTCGACCAGGTGGAGCCCGTCCGGGGCAAGAATGAGGAGGTCGACCTCGGACCAGGTCCCCCGATCATCGCGGAACTCGAAGTTGGTCCACGCACGGAACGGCGCGCGCTTGGGCATCAGGTCGCGAACGATCCGCAGACCCTCCGCTTCATGGGGGAACTGCGACGGCGTCACTTCGACCCAGCGATCGTCATCGACCATTGAGTCAGCTTCCTCCGTTCCCACTCGTACGTTCGTTCATCCTAGCCAGCGGAATGCTGGCTACGGCCGGCATATCCTGTGCCGCCACGCTAGTGATCAGACTGCGCGGCTGGCTATTGCACATCCCCCGATCGGCTGCCAGGGAGTCCGCCGTTCAGATGGAGATCTTGACCTACGTGGAGAATTGTCGAGTTCCTCTGTGTGAGTCCCTCCGGGTGGTGGGGTTTCGGGATGGGCGTGTCCCTGCGTTGATGGGTGGGCCATCGGCGAGATCTTCGGTGTGTACGGCCAAGCACGCATCGAAAGAGGTTCACCGATGGCCCAGTTCCAGTCTGCCCTGTCCGGGTTACTGACGTCTGTCCAGAACGGCGAGGGGGTCGACCTCGTGCGCGAGTCGGTCCGGATCGTGTTGCAGGAGTTGGTCGACGCCGAAGCGATCGCTGTGATCGGCGCCGACCGTTACGAACGCACCCCCGAGCGCACCAACGAACGCAACGGCACCCGCCCCCGGGAGGTGATGACCAAGGGCGGCACCGTCGAAGTGCAGATCCCGAAGCTACGCACCGGGGGACTGCTGCACGTCTTGGTGACAGGTTGGGTTAGGCGGCTTCGTCGGCTGGTGTGGTCATGATGGTCTCGAACTCGATGGGGGTCAAACGTCCCAGGCGGGCTTGTCGTCGGCGGCGGTGGTAGGTCCGTTCGATCCAGGTCACGATCGCGATGCGGAGGTCGTGGCGGGTGTGCCAGCGGCGCCGGTCGAGGACGTTGTTCTGGAGCAGGGCGAAGAAGGATTCCATGGCGGCGTTGTCGCCGGCTTATCCGGCTAATCGGCGCTGGGTTTGGGTTTGACCGGGTAACGCGGTCAGTCGCGGGTGAGTCGGCGGAGTTGTGC
>CAKUSI010000344.1 GCA_934678955.1 uncultured Austwickia sp.
GCCGCGATCTTCAACAGGGCGGCCACCTCGGCCGGGGTGCTGGTCATCTCGGCATCACCTCCGCCATCCCTAACGGGCCGCGCCCGTCATCGGTGGACAGTCAGCCGACGGCGTTCAGGTACTCGCCCGCGGCTCCGCTGAGGGCCGCCACGCAGCGAGCGGTGCGACGCCGCACGGTCCGGGCGCACACGCCCCACTCCTGGGCCACGACGGCGCTCAGCTGGCGGCTCGACAGGCCGGCAACTCCGCCCTCGCGGGCATGACCATCGGCCTGGAGGGTCTTCGCGGCCTCGATCAGACTCACCAGCAGTTCCCGGTCCTCGTCGGTGATGACGTCCTCGGCGCACGCCCAGGCGAGCAGCTCGGCCAACTCGGCTGCCGCGTCGTCGTCCTCGACGAGCCGATCGTCCGCGGGGTCGCCGGGGCCTAGCGACACGGTCGAGAGCCGATGGGGCATGTGATGCGTGGGCGCCCCGCAATCAAGTAGCACCCCTTCACGCAGCTGACCGGCGACCTTCGCGGCCACCCAATGCGGACGCCGCCACGGCAGCCCGCGGACCTCCACCCACAACTGGGCGGCCAGCACCTCGTCGACCCGATCGTCGGCCAGTCCCAACCGTCGGCGCACACGCAGGGCCGTCGGGAGGAGGAGCCACGCGAGCACCAGCGCTGAGTCGCGGTCGTCGGCGCCATCGAAGGCCGCCAGCCGGGCCAGGCCGAGCAGGACGTCGTTGGCGACCGCGGGATCGGCCGCTCGTCGCCAGGCGTCCAGCCCGGCCGGGTCGTCGACGACCCCCAACCGGGGCTCGAAGGCGACCCATCCTGCCCAGTGTGCCTTGACGACGGACTCCATCCGCTCGTCCTGCAAACCCAACATCTCGGTGATGTTCATGGCCGTGGTCCTTCCGCGTGGGTATGCGGGAAGATCACCAATCGGACGTTGTTCCTTTCGTAGTCCACAGGGCTTCGCGGCATCGAACCGCGACCCGCGACGCGGCCAACACCGATCAAAGCGCCTAGTCGGCCGCGCGTTGCCCCGCGTAGCCCCTGACACGCCCGGCCTGAGGCTGGAGATGCGCCAGCGCGTGAGAAGTCGGCCCGCCCTACACGGAAGCAACCACGCGGCCACACCGGCCACGTGCGAAAAGGTTCGCGATAATCAGCGGGTGAAGAACGTGATCGGGCCCGGCGGCGAGCGGTATCCGGTCACGCCAGACGTCGAGCGGTTCCTCCGCTCGATGGACCATGATGCGCTCCAGTCGCTGGTGCTCGAGATGGCGGGGTACAGCCCCGAGGCCATGCGATCGCTGCAGCTGCGCGCCACGCCCGAGGACGAGCCGACTGCCTCCGAGCTCGTAGCAGCCGTCGACGCCGCGCTGGCCGGGGTCGACCCCGACTACCACGACCCCTTCTACGAAGACGTCGACGACGGCGTCCAAGCGGTCGAGGAGGTCGTCGACGAACTGGAGCGGCACCTCGACGACGGCGCCCACCCCGTGGTGCGCCGAGTACTCCAGCACCTGCTCACCCGGCTCGGCGACCTGGCACGGGACGCCGACAACGCCGACGCCCTGCTCGAGGTGGCCGAACGGGCGTCGGCGCTATTCGGGCGCGCGGTCGCCGGGCATCTCGACCCGGTCAGCCTCGCCCGCTGGGTGGTCGGCTTCCGGGTCGAGTACGGCGGCTGGCCATCGCTCGCACTGGACGCCGTGGCCCATGCGTTCGACGAGCCTGCCTGGGACGCCTACCGCACGAGTGTCGCGACCTTGGGCGGCGGTGGACCGGCAGCAGACCCCTATCGCAGCGAGATCGACCGCATGCTGCTGGAACTGGCCGACTACGACGGCGACGTCGACCGGGCTGTCGCCCTGCTGTCCGGAGGCGATCGCCCGTACTTCCGGGAGATCGTCCGGCGGCTGCTTGACGGCGGACGGCCCGTGGACGTCCTCGCTTGGCTGGACCGAGCCGTCACCCGGGGCTGCGTGGACGTCGCCTGGCGGGCGGGACCCACCATCGTGCCCGTCCAGGACGCCGTCGACGCCTACCTGGAGGGTGGGCGTCCGGACGCCGCCCTCGCGATCGCGCGGACCCTGTTCGACCGCGACCTCAGCGTGGACGCCTTGCAGTTGCTGAGCCAGGTGGCGGAACGGTGCGGACGCCGGGACGAACAACGTACATGGGCGTTCGATCAGGCCACCCAGCGGGCACGCAGCAGCGGCGGCGCCCACCTCGTCAGGCTCCACCTCGCCGACGGGAACGTCACGCGCGCGTGGGAGGCGGCGGATGCCTTCGGCGCCGGCCACGCGTGGCGCGAACTGGCGGACGCCTCGGAAGACGACTTCCCGCTCCGGGCGGGCCGCCTGTGCCTGACTCAGGTGCTGGAGTCCCTCACCACACCGGACTCCAAGCGGTACCCAGCCATCGTCGATCTCCTCGTCAAGGCACGCGCCCTCTACGACACGGCAGGCCACCGAGCTGAGGCGGACGCCGAGATCATCCGCTTGCGCGAGGCCTACCGCCGCCGCCCCGCCCTGATGTCGGCCATGAACCGGGCCGGGCTGTCCTCCTAAGACCCTGAAGGCCGGTCACTCGGGATCACGCGCGCCTGGATCCGCGAGCCAGAGCTCAGGATCGGGTCGGGCCCGTTGCAGTGTCGTTTGTCGTTGCCAGCCTGCCGCCTGAGCTCGCCTGCTGTTCAGGACGAGAGATTCGCAGGTGATCTCGGGTTCACAGAGGACGCTGACCCGTTCCGTCTTCACGCACCTCAGCCTTGAGGGGCCTGGCCAATTGCCACCCTGCCGGCTCGTCGCGTAGGACCTCGGCCACGGTTTCTTCCGACCCGGCGCCATCTCGCCGGTAGACGGTGATCTTGTCACCGACCTGGATGTTCTTGGCCCGGATGACCCATTCGGAGTTGAGTTGGCGCCACGTAGCGCGCGGAGGCATCGGGGAATACTTGCTCGGGTCTCGCCGAACTGACTTTCCCGGAACTGGAACTGGAAGCAGCGTTACGTCCTCGTACCATGACTGGCTTCCAGGGCGCCCAGTCACAGCTTCCCAGAGGGCGTTGACCGTCAGCTTGTCTTCGTCCACGCCCTCTGTGAGACCCGGTCCGACCAACCCAACCCAACCGTTTCCCGCCTTCACTACGGTGAAGCGGCACTCCCCCCGCGTGGTGCTCGGGAGGTGGTGGTCGCCGAGTGGCGGGTTCCCGACCAGGTCGCCGCGCCTTGGTGACGCTTTCGCTCCACTCAACCGCGTGCCCGCCAACAGCCTGAGCGTGCTGGGCGTCGACGCGGCCCGTTGAGTGGAGCGAAAGCGTCACTCCGGCCCGGAGCCAGGCGTCACTTCCGGTCCGACTTCTGGCGCGGCAGCCCGAGGTAGTGGCGGCGAAGGTCATCCGGCTGCTTCTCGAGGGCGTAGCGCATCGTGGTGCGCGGCATCCGGGGCGCCCAGCGGTCGAGGAACGCGAGCAGCGCCGGCGCGCCGGCGCGGGTGCCGACGTCCCGCAGCACCCAGCCGACGGCCTTGTGGAGGAGGTCGTGGGGATCATCGAGGAGGAGCTCGGCAATCCGCAGCGACGGGCCGGGGTCCCCTGCCTTCAGGGGCGGGAACGTCGCGAGGATCGCGGCGCGGCGCTGCCACAGCGTGCCGGACGCGAGCCGCGTCCACAGTGCCTCATCGCCGAGGACGCCGAGGACATGGGCGGCGCTGGCGTCGACGAGGTCCCAGTTGTCGATGGCCCCGCGCTCCAGCCCGGCGAGATAGCGGGACAGGACGTCGGCGCGCTGGGCGGCGTCCGCCCGAGGGACGCGCTCCGCCAGGAGGAGCACACCGGCCAGCCGCACCTCGTGCAGCGGGTGGTCGAGCAGGGCATCGACCTCGTCCAGGGGCAGGAGCCGGAAGGCCTTGATCGTCCGGCGCACGTCGCCGACTCGGCAGCCCAGGAACTGGTCGCCCTCGCCGTACTCCCCCGGCCCGGTGCGAAAGTAGCGCCGATTGAACTGCGCCCGCTCAGGATCGGCCACAGCCTGCAGTGCCGCTACGACGTCAGCGGCGGTGCTGTGGGCCACGACCTCACGCGCCCGACGCCCGGGCGGCCGCCTTCTTCTCCTTCTTGTAGGCCCGCACCTGCTGCAGCGAGTCCGGGCCGGTCACGTCCGCGATGGACATGTGGACGCCGTCGCGTCCGTAGTCGCCGG
>CAKUSI010000345.1 GCA_934678955.1 uncultured Austwickia sp.
CGCCAGCAGTGGGCGCTATACGCCGCCATTTCGCCGATGGTATTTGGCGAGCTTCTCTTTCCGATATGGGTCTTTCAGGGACTGCAGAAGATGCAGTACCTGCCGCTCTTCTCGGCCGCCAGCCGAGCCTTAGGGCTGGTGCTGATCGTGGCTCTCGTTCGAACGGAGGACGACCTCCTCATCGCGGCTGCAGCACAGGCGATACCGTTCGTCTTGACCGGGCTCCTCGCGCAGGCGGCGCTACGGCTCCGGCTCGGCGTCTTGTTTCAACCACGGCAGCCAGTCGCAGTCTACAGAGAGATGTTCTACGAGGCGGGGCTCGTCTTTCTGGGGCGCCTCGCAGGTCAGGTCTACACCCGCGGTGCGCTGCTGATGCTAGGCGCTTTCGCGACGGCTTCCGAGCTCGGCTACTTCTCGATCGCCCAGCGAATCTCCACTCTCCTCGTCGGCGTCCTCGTTTCTCCAATCTCGCAGAGCCTCTACCCCCACCTCTGCATTCTCTGGGAGCGGGCGCCCGAGCACCTGTGGCGATGGAGGCGGCGAATGATCCTCATCGCATCCGTCGGAGTGGTCGTCGGGGTCGGCGGTCTCAACGCCGGGTCGAGCGTGCTCAGCCTCGTTCTGACTGGGTCGGATCGCCCTGAGCTCCGCGCGCTCTTGCTGGCATTCTCCCCCGCGATCGCATTCACACTCCTGAATGTCCTTTTGGCGACGATCATCACTGCCATGCGCCGGTTTGCGGCCCTGACCCGCGTATTGGTGCTTGGCGCGGCGACATTCCTGCTCGCCGGACTCGTGCTGACCCCGAAGTTTGGGGCAATCGGCATGGCGGTCACAAGCGGCGTCGTCGAAGCGGTCGTCTTCCTCGCGTGCATCGTCGTCACCCGACGCGGGAAGGATCCTCGCTCTCGTGAGAGTTCAACGTCCAGCCGATAGCTCCCGGCTCAGTGACAGCAGTGCGCGGACACTACATCTGGAGAGCGCCTGAACTACTCCAGCCATACCCAGAGATCGCACGTCGGGCACGTCGCCCCGCCGCAGAACACGGTACTCTGACCGACTCCGGAGCTAGCGTCGTAGCTCGTGTTGTACGAAGCGAGATGATTGCTCGGACCAGCCGCTGGCCCACTGCAGTAGCCGATACCGCCGGATGCCCCAAACGTCGCGGAGCCGCACATCCCCGCGTTCGCGCGCCCCTGACCCGATCCGATTGCCCCCACCGCAGCCCATCCGGGTGATCCGGCCGCGCCAAGAGACCCATGCACACCATCCGAAAAGTCCGAGAAGAGACTCGAGGCTACGCTTGCTCGGAGGTCCTGCTGGCTCGGTCCGCACTCTATTCTGACGCGTCTCCCAGGCCCCGGAGTCGCCAGACCGAATGCAATGTGGCCATATTGGTGACAGGCATCCGGAGCCCAGTCGGCGGGAGCGTCTATTCCGCCTGTTTCGCTGACGGTCTGGGCGCGGTCGGGGTCGTACTCACCGTTGAACAAGCCCCCGGCGTAGCGTGCGAGCAGGACGCGCCCACCCTCCACGAAGGCCCCGACCTCGCCCAGGCCGGGGACCAGGACTCGCTCGAGCACCGCGTCGCACAGCCGGTCGTCGGCGCACCGACCGCTGGCGCAGTCGACGCCGCTCGTGCATGGCGTGCACCCAGGACAACCGGGACATGCGCCTCCGCCGCAGTCGACCGCAGCCTCGCCCATGTTCTGCTCGCCGTCGAAGCAATGCCCGGGCGGTCCGCCGTCCGTCCCCCCGTCCGTCCCACCGTCCGGCTCCACGCGCCCTGCGTCCACGCCCGCATCAGTCCCGCTGTCGAACGTGACTCCGCCGTCTTGGCCAGCGTCCCTGGACTCCGCGACGCACTGGCCTGCGACGCACCTCTTGCCGTCGTCGCACTGGCCGTCGTTCACGCAGCCCTGTGGCTCGAGGGGCGCCCGGTCGAGCAGGCACCCGCTGAGAACGATGGTCAGCGTGGCGAATCGCCAGGCGTTTGGTAACGTGGTCCCCAACATGGGCCCTATCCTCGTGAGTAGGTGACCAGCCTACCACACCGCATGACCGCGACTCTACCCGTCCCCCATGGGTGGCGTGCGGACCAGCCTCCCCGGATCGGGCGTAGTTACAGAAGAGGAGAGTTGACGTGGCGCGCATACTCATTACGGGCGGGGCCGGGTTCATAGGCTCCCACCTCTGCGAGCGGGCACTCGGAGAGGGGCACGAGGTCGTCGTGATCGACGACTTCTCATCAGGACACGCAAAGAACCTGGAGTCAGTCTCCGCCAGTATCCATCTAATCCACGATGATGTACGAAACGTGCTCGCCTATGCCGATAGCCTGCGTGGCATCACACACGTCGTCCACCTGGCCGCACTGATCAGCGGGCACGACAGCCTGCTCGAGCCCCAGAACTACCTCGACTCGAACCTGTTCGGAATGCTCGAAGTGCTGAAGCTGTGCCAGCGCCTCAACCGCCCGAGGGTCGTGTTCGCATCGAGCTCGACCGTATACGGTGCCGACGGTCTCCGTTCGGTCCGAAGCGAGACGGAAGTCCCATCGCCACTGAGCGTCTATGCGCTGTCGAAGTTGGGCGGAGAGCACCTCCTGGCCATGTATGCTCCCCTCTATGATTTCGAACATGTGAGCCTCCGTCTGTTCAACGTGTACGGACCTCGCCAGAGTCCCTCCCATCCGTATGCCAACGTTACCTGCAAGTTCGCTCACGCGGCTGCCACCGGTGGCGGCGTTGTACTGTACGGGGACGGGCTTCAGTCGCGCGACTTCGTCTACGTCGAGGACGTGGTCGATGTCATGATGAGGGTGCTTAGCGCATCACGGCAGACCATCTACAACGTGGGCACTGGCCGCGATACCAAGATCGCGGACCTGCTCGAGATTGTGCAGAATCTCGCAGGGAGGCGCCTATCGGTTGATCAGCAGCCTCCGTGGCCCAACGACATTCGTTGCATTCGGGCCGACGTCGAGCGACTCTCGGCGGAGTTCGGAGCCGCGCCCGCCACCTCCTTCGGCGACGGGCTCCGCGCCACGATCGACTGGTTCCAGAGCCAGGGCGGAAGCGCTGCCGGATGAGGCGTCCGACGCCCTCGGTCTGTCTCGCCGTGTCCGCGTTCCGCAGTGACGAGGCCGTCATCGCGCTGCTCCGCACGGCGTCGGACGAGAGGTCGCGTCGGCTGTTCCACCACGTCGTGGTGGTCGACTCGCTTGGCTCCGGGCGCATCCCGGACGTGATCGAGGCCGAGGGGTGGAGCTGGGTCACCTACCTCGACTCTCCCACGAACCTGGGCTCGGCGGGGAACCTTGCCCTGCGCCTGGCCACGGCCGCGAAGCTCGGGTCGGACTACTGCTTCGCCATCAACCACGATGGGGAGCTCAATCATGCTGTGGTCGAGCGGCTGGTGGAGTTTGCACGTACGCGTCCGGGCCTCGGTGCGGCGTATCCGCTTCGCTACCTCAGCTCGCGGGGGGGCTTCGACGTGACCGGCACGCAGCGCCTCCCCCTCCCCGCGCGGATCATACGAAATGCCCCAGTGGAGCCGTGGCTCAGAGTCTACTGGTCGAGCAGTAACGCCGCGCTCTACAGCCTCGAGCCTGTACGTCGTGGCCTCCTCCCGTGGGGAGACCTTTGGATGGGGTGGGAGGACCTTGAGTACGGTTGGCAGCTTGATGAGGCTGGGTTCGAGCAGTTCATGGTCTGTGACGCACGCCTCTCTGATAACTACGAGTACAACGCC
Organism: uncultured Austwickia sp.; assembly: GCA_934678955.1. The sequence continues at coordinate 3,754 of CAKUSI010000345.1, forward strand.
ACGTCGCTCCTCGGCACCCAAGTCCATGTGTCGGAGAAGCCTGCTTGGTACGCGTATTATCATCCGCGAAACTTGATCCTTGCGGCGCGGCGATCGGGGCGTTCTCCGTTGACTCGGATGGTCGTCGCCGGTCGGGTTGCCCAGGAGTTCGTCGTCACCACGGTGCTGCGCCGTCAGAAGCGGTTGCGCTATCGGCTGCTCCTCGATGGGGTTGTGGACGGCTTGCGTGGACGGAGCGGTAAGGGGCGTCTACCGTAGGCCGTCGGAGCTCCGGCGCCTGCCCGCCGCCTTGGTCGCCATGAGATCGAGGATGTCGCGCGCGGTGGTGTCCCAGTCGAAGCTCGCGGCACGCTCCACCGCGCTCGCGCGCATGCGCGCGGCCTCCGTCGGGTTTCGCAGCAGCCGTCGTACGCTGGCTGTCCAGGCG
>CAKUSI010000346.1 GCA_934678955.1 uncultured Austwickia sp.
TGGGGCCCGGTCATGGCCAAGGGGATCGAGGACACCACCTTCTATCGCTGGCACCGGCTCATCGCCCTCAACGAGGTCGGCGGCGACCCGCAGGGCCTCGACGACGGGTCTCCCGCGGAGCTGCACGAGTGGGCGGCCCGACAGGCGGCCGAGTGGCCGCGCGGCATGACCGCGCTGTCGACCCACGACACCAAGCGCAGCGAGGACGTGCGGGCCCGGATCCTCGCGGTCGCCGGAGATCCGCAGGCGTGGACCGAGTGCTCCACCGTGGCGCGCGAACTCGCCGCCGAGATGGACGTCGACGCCCCCACCGCCCACCTCCTGTGGCAGACCATGCTCGGGGTCGGGGAGATCTCGGCCGAGCGGATGGAGGGCTATCTCACCAAGGCGTTGCGCGAGGCCAAGCAGCACACGGCCTGGGTGGACGGCGACCCCGAGTACGAGGATCGCGTCCTGAAGTTCGTAGAACAGATCCGTCGCGACGGGCGGTTGCACGACGTCATCGAGCGGGCGCTGGCGGCGAACGTGGAAGCCGTCCGCGCGACCGTGCTGGCGGCCAAGACGCTCCAGCTGACGCTGCCCGGCGTGCCCGACTGTTACCAGGGCTGCGAGATCGTCGACCTGTCCCTGGTGGATCCGGACAACCGACGGCCGGTCGACTTCGGGCGGCGACGGTCGCTGCTCGCGCGCCTCGACGCCGAGCCCCTGGACGCCGGCACCCTCGACGCCGGCGCCCTCGACGCCGAGAAGCTCCTGGTCACCTCGCGCCTGTTGCGGCTGCGCCGCGAGGAGCCGGACCTTTTCACCCAGGGTTCGTACGCCGCGCTGCCCACCGCCAGCGAGCACGCCCTGGGCTTCGTCCGCGCGACCGAGGCCGGCCGTATCGCCGGTGCCTTGGGACTTCGGCGCAGCGCCCGCGCGGTGACTCTCGTGACCCGCGCTCCCGCGCGGCTCGCGGCGGCCGGTGGCTGGGGCGAGGAATGTGTGGAGCTTCCGGAAGGTTCGTGGCGCGACGTGTTCACCTCCCGCCGCCTCGAGGGGGGACTGACCCGCGTCGCGGGACTACTCGACCCGCTGCCCGTCGCAGTCCTGGTCCAGGACTGAGGCGGCCGAACGCCTGCCGACGAGGAACACATGACGCAGCCCGCCGCCGAGCCCACCCCTGACACCTGGTCCTCTGACAGCCCCACCACCGGTCGCGTCTTCACCGTCTGGGCGCCGCGCGCCGACCGGGTCGACCTGGCGCTGGCTCGGCCCAGCGACCCGCAGGCCGTGACCCACGATCCGACCCCGCCGATGTCCTCCGTCGAGATGTCCGCTGACCTCCAGCGCGGAAGTGGCTGGTGGAGCGCCCGCGTCGAGGCGGACCCCGGGACGCGCTACGCCTTCATCCTCGACGACGGCGCGCCGCAACCAGATCCGCGGTCCCTGCGACAGCCGGACGGCCCCCATGCGCCCTCGGCGGTCTACGATCCCGCATCGTTCGGCTGGACGGACGAGCGCTGGGCGGGCGTCCCCCTGGAGGGCTCCGTCCTCTACGAGGTGCACGTCGGAACGTTCACGAGCGAGGGCACCTTCGACGCGGCCATCCGCCGCCTCGACCACCTCGTGGAACTCGGGGTGGACGTCGTGGAGCTGATGCCGGTCGCGACGTTTCCTGGTACGCACGGGTGGGGTTACGACGGGGTCTTCCTCTGGTCCGTCCACGAGCCGTACGGGGGTCCGGAGGGCCTGCAGCGATTCGTGGACGCCTGCCACGCACGGGGGCTCGGCGTCTGCCTCGACGTCGTCCACAACCACCTCGGCCCGGACGGCAACAACCTGGCTCTCTTCGGTCCGTACTTCACCAACCGGCACCACACCCCCTGGGGTCTCGCTCTCAACCTGGACGGTCCGGGCAGCGACGAGGTCCGGCGGTTCGTGCTCGACAACATCGCGCATTGGCTCGTGGACTTCCACATCGACGGACTGCGCCTCGACGCTGTCCACGAACTCCACGACGAGCGGGCCGTGCACATCCTGGAGGACATCGCGGCCCACGTCGGGGAGCTCGCCGAGGCGACGGGGCGCAGCCTGTGGGTCGTCGCCGAGACCGACCGCAACGACCCCCGCACCGTGCTGCCGGCGGAGGACGGCGGGATGGGGCTGGACGGGCAGTGGGCTGACGACGTCCACCACGCCCTGCACGTGGCGCTCACGGGCGAGCAGCAGGGCTATTACGCGGACTTCGCCGCCGAGGGCGCGCTCGCGACCGCGCTGGGCACGCCGTACTTCCACGCCGACACGTGGTCCAGCTTCCGTCAACGGCGACACGGGCGTCCGCTTCCGCCGGGCGTCCCGGGCTGGCGCTTCGTCGTCTCACTGCAAAACCACGACCAGGTGGGCAATCGCCGAGCCGGCGACCGCCATCCGCACAGCGTGTCGCGCCGCCGACTGCAGTGCGGCGCAGCGCTGCTCCTGACCAGCCCCTACACTCCCATGCTGTTCATGGGGGAGGAATGGGGCGCGAGCACGCCGTGGCAGTACTTCACCACCCACGTCGACGAGCACCTCGCCGAGGCGGTCCGTGCCGGGCGACGCCTGGAGTTCGCGGCACACGGCTGGACCGCCGAGGACGTCCCGGACCCCCAAGACCCGGCCACGCGGGACGTCTCGGTGTTGGACTGGGAGGAGCCCCGGCGGCCAGGGCATCGGGACCTGCTCGGGTGGTACAGGGCGCTGATCGCCTTACGCTCGGCACGTGCCGACCTGCGCGCCGGTGACCTGTCGGCGGTGACCGTCACGCAGGATCATGGGGTGGTCGTGGTCCGACGGGGGCGTCACCGGGTCGCGGTGAATCTCGGTCACCGCCACCAGGAGGTGGATCTGCAGTTGCCGTCCACGCGGGGGGCCGTCGTGCTCCTCGCGAACGACCCCACGCTGACCCTGCACGAGGACGGCCGCGTCATACTCGGTCCCGACGGAGCGGTCGTGGTCGGCCCGGCGAGTCAACACTGATGGCGGCCACATCCGGCGCGGCCCCGGGGGAGGGCCGGCGACGCGCCCACCGGCCTGCCCTCCTGGACGCGACCAGTCTCGACTCCTTCGCGGAGGCGCGCCTGGACCCCGCGCAGATCACAGAGATCGCCCACGAGACCGCAGCCATCCTGGTGCGGACCGGGCGGGCGGCGGAGGACCCGGAGATCACCGAGAAACTCGTGGGTCTGGTGGACGAGCTCGGCCTCGACACGGTGGCCGATCTGTGGGCCGCGCTGCCCGCGCGGAGCCTGCCCGGCGCTCTGTGGCGGCTGTATGTGCTGCGCGAGTGGGTGCGGCGCGACCCGGTGGGTGCCGGGGCGGACTACGCGGCCGGGGTGGCGCAGGCGGACGTGGCGGCCGTGATCGCGGGTGCGGCCACGCCCTCTGGCCCGGAGGCGATGCGGGCACTCGCCGACGCGATCCTGCGAGGCGTCTACGACGGCGACGTCGCGGTCGCTTTCGACCGGGCGGGGGCGTTCTGCCGGGTGGTCGCCGCAGGCCGGGCGACGCGTGAGCCCGACGAGGGCCGACCCGACGGGCGCGGCGAGAGCCTCAGCGCCGAGGAGCTGTCCGGGCGGCACGCCCGCTCGGCGGCCGCCGTGCAGACCATGGGGGAGGACCTCGCCGCGTGTGCCCGCCTATGGCGTCATGGTCGGCTGTTCTGAGGGAGTTTCGGAACCAAAGGTGTCCCGTGCCACATGTCGCCCACTTTCCGTACGGATCGAGTTCACCTGGTGTTCATCCAGACCATGGAAGTGGGACATCCGTCCTTCCTACCGTCAGCCATGACCGGCCGGGATCGGCCATTCGTGACCGTGGAGGGGAACTAAACGTGACAACGCATCGCAGGGTAGCCGTCTCGGCCGTGGCCATCGCCGGCATGCTGGCTCTCGCAGGGTGTGGCGCCGCCAACGAAGGGGGATCTGGCTCGACCGGTAATTCGAACGGCGGCGGGAACCTCTCGGGCAGGATCTCCGGGGCAGGCGCGAGCTCCCAGGCAGCTGCCGTGGAGGCGTGGAAGGCCGGCTTCGAAGGCAAGAACTCGGGCGTGACCGTCAACTACGACCCGGTCGGCTCCGGCGGTGGCAGGACGCAGTTCCTCTCGGGCGGCGTGCAG
>CAKUSI010000347.1 GCA_934678955.1 uncultured Austwickia sp.
GTCGCCGAGATGATCGCGCTGATCGAGGAGGGGACGCCCAACATCATCTGCGCCCAGCCGTTCGCCTGCCTGCCCAACCACGTGACCGGCAAGGGCATGTTCCGGGAGCTGCGCCGCCGCTACCCCCAGGCCAACATCGTCGCGGTGGATTACGACCCGGGCGCCTCGCAGGTGAACCAGCTGAACCGGATCAAGCTGATGATCTCCACGGCGATCACGCGCTCGCGGGTACCGGAGTCCGAGCGGCTGCCGGAGTCCGAGCGCCTGCCCGAGTCGGAGCCCCTGCGCGGGTCGGAGCCCCTGCGCGGGTCGGAGCCCCTGCGCGGGTCGGAGCGGCGACCTGGGTCGACGTCCGGTCAGCGCGCGACGGGACGGCGCCGGGACGAGCTCGACGAGCTGGTGCCCGACCGGGTCTGATCCTTCGTGGGGCCCGGGGCCCTCTCCGGACGGTCGGCGGGCAGCGCGAGCGTGGCCAGGAGCCCGAGGGCCAGCATGCCGGCCGCGACGCCGGTGGTCTGCTTGGCGGCCACGACCATCGCGTCCGCGGCCACGGCGGCGGCGGGGGCGGTGACCGGGTTCTCGGCCAGCTGCGGAATGGCGGCGCCGATCGAGCCGTGGACGGCCTCGCCCACGGCTGGTCGGACCGACTCCGGTACCCCCGCCTGCGCCAGGTGGTCCCGCGTCGTGGTGGTCAGCGAACCGATCAGCAGACCGCCGAGCAGCGCGATGCCGAGGGCCGAGCCGAGCTGCCGGAAGGTCGTGTTGAGGCCCGAGGCCTCGCCCGAATAGGCCACCGGGATCTCGGTCAGCACGATGCGCGTCAGCTGTGCGGTGGCCAGGCCCACCCCGAGCCCGTACGCGAAGAGCAGCGCCGCCAGCGTCAGCCGACCCGCCGGCAGAGCGATCGCGAGGGCCCCGACGGCGGCCGCCTCCAGCGCCAGGCCGATCCGGACGATCCCGCGGACCCCCAGCCGCTCGGCGAGGTGCGGCGTCGCCCCGGAGGTCAGGAACGTCCCGGCGGCCAGGGCCATCATCAACCAGCCGGTGTCGAGGGCGCTGTAGCCCATCGCGCCCTGCAGGAGGAGCGGGATGGCGAACAGCATCCCGAACTCGCCGAGGCACACGATGGCCGCGGCGATCACCCCGTAGCGGAAGGTGCGGAAGCGGAACAGCCCGAGGTGGGTCAGCACGGTCTTGCCTGCCCGCTCGCGGGCCTGCTCCAACAGCACGAAGAGGCCGAGGAGCAGGATCCCGGTGGACAGAGCCAGGAAGACCGGCGAGATGCTGCCGTCGTCCTGCCGGAGCCAACCGTACGTGGATGACTCAATGAGCCCGAAGACGATCCCGGCGAGCCCGAGGCTCGCGAGGACCGTGCCGGGGACATCGATCCCGCGGCGCAAGGTGACGTCCCGGGTTTCGGGGAGGAGCCGGGCGGCGACCGGGAGGGTCGCCAGTACGAACGGCACGTTGAGCCAGAACGCCCACCGCCAGGAGAAGTCCGTCGCCAGCCACCCGCCGACGAGCGGGCCGACCGCGGCCATGCCGCCGATCGCCGCCCCGTAGATCGCGAACGCGATCCCCCGGTCCCGGCCGGTGAACATCGCGTTGATGGTCGACAGGGTCGCGGGGAGGATCATCGCCGCGCCGATCCCCTGCACGGCGCGGGCGCCGATCAGCACCAGAGCGCTCGGCGCCCCGCCCGCGAGCAGCGAGGACGCGCCGAAGAGGAGGATGCCGGCCACGAAGAAGCGGCGCCGCCCATAGAGGTCGCCGAGACGGCCCGAGGTGAGCATGAGCGCGGCGAACACGAGGGAGTAGACCGCGTTCATCCACTGCGCCTCAGTCGCGGTGAGGCCGAGATCCTCGATGACCACCGGCGTGGCGACGTTGACGATCGTCGCGTCCATGATGACCAGCGCGACCCCGAGAGCGATGGCGCCCATCGCGACCCACCGATGGCGCAGCTGGTCGACCGGTGGGAGGTCCGTACGGCTGGGGGTCTCCAGGACATCGGGGGTGCCGGGCTCATCGGGGAGATCGGGGATGCCGCGGCTATCAGGGTTATCGGGGATGCCGGGGGCTGTTGGGACGTCTGGGACGTCTGGGACGTCTGGGACGTCTGGGACGTCGGGGTGCGTCATGCGCAGGTTCTCCTCACCGGGTGGCCGCGGGGCGATGGCGAGGGGCGGGAGGCCTGGATCGTCGTACGTCGTGTCCGCGGACATGTTGCTGACGCAGTGACGGTATCAAGCCGACGGGTCGTCGGGAAGGTCCGGGGTGCGGCGTTTTGAGCCGTAGACTGCGCGCGTGCCCAAGATCGAGGCGCCCACGGTCGCCGAGCACCGCGCGATGCGGGAGCGGGCCGTGCTGGGCCACGCAGTGGACCTCCTGGTGACGCAGGGCCCGACCGGGCTGACCCCGGCCGCCGTGGCCCAGCGGGCCGGGTTGGCGCGCACGAGCGTCTACCAGTACTTCCCGAGCAGCCGGGATCTGCTGGGCGCGGCGATCGAGGAGCTTTTCGTCGTGTCTCGTGAAGGTTTGGACGAGGCGCTGCGCTCGGCGGGGCCCGATCCGCGGGCCCGGCTGGCTGCCTACGTCCGCGCGACCTTGGAGTCCGCCCGGCGCGGTCACAGCCCGACCCGCCTGATGGGGATCGAACTGAGCGAGGAGACCAGGAGTCGTCTGCGGCGGCTCCACGAGGAGGCGGCCGAGCCGCTGGCCGAACTGGTCGAGGCCTTCGGAGCGCAGGACGTGGCGACGACGACGGCGCTGGCGCAGGGCGTGATCAACGGCGCCGTCGCACTGGTGGAGCACGGCGGGGATCTGGATTCGATCAGCGACTCGACGCTGGCGTTCTTGCGCCGGGCGTTGTACGAGCGCTGAGCCAGCCCACGTTTCGCCTCGGCGCGGATGGCGTCCTGGTACCGCCGGTGACAACCCGGTACCGCGCATGAGGTCCCGTGGATCCCCGGGCCCCCATCGGCGGAACCGGGCCCCTGCTGGCGAAAGTGGGACCTCGTCGGCGGACGCGGGATCCCTTCGCCGCTCCGGGCCTACGGGATCTGGCCAGCCAGGCGGCGTACGACGTCCGCGGCCGGCTCGTCCCGAGCGGCCCGCCACCCGGATCCGGCCCAGAGTGCTACCCCGCCGATGTCCCCCTGCCGGGCGGCCGCGGCCCGCAGCGGCTTGGTGATCTGGTCGACCGGCGGGTAGGCCGCCGGCGCCAGTCGGTCGAACGCCTCCACGAACCGGTTGCCCAACCCGCGGGCGGGCCGCCCCGAGAACGCCCGCGTCACCACCGACCGCAGGCCCGGGTCGGTCAACCCCATCCGATGCGCGGGCGACGTCCCGGCCTCGTGGCACAGCAGGAACGCTGTGCCGACCTGCACGGCGACCGCCCCTGCGGCCCGGGCGCGCCCGACGTCTCCCGCGGTGGTGACCCCACCGGCCGCGATCATCGGCAGTCCGACATCGCGCACCATCGGGAGCAAACCGAGGTGGTCGTAGTCGTTCGGCTCGTCGTCGACCCGGTGGGTCGAGCGGTGCCCGCCGGCCTCGAAGCCTTGCACGACCACGGCGTCCGCGCCGACCTCCGAAGCGGCCTGCGCCTCGTCTCGGCAGGTGACGGTGACCAGCACGGTCGTCCCCGCCTCGCGCAAGGCCTCGACGATGTCCCAGCCCGGGACCCCGAAGGTGAACGACACGACCGGCACCGGGTCGACCAGGGTGAGCAGGCCGATCTTGGCGTCCCAATCGTCATCGTCGGCCCAGTTCGGCTCCGGGAGCTGGACCTGCAAGCGATCGGCTTCCGGGGCCAGGGCAGCCCGGTAGGCGGCGACGTGCGCCATCAGCGCGGGATGCGGATCCTGCGACGGCGAGGGCACGAACACGTTGACGCCGAACGGCGCGTCGGTGAGCTCCCGCACGGCCGTGATCTGCGCGGACAGCTCGAGCGCGGTGCGATAGCCGCCCGCGAGGAAGCCGAGGCCCCCGGCTCCGGCGACAGCCGCGACCAGCTCCGGCGTCGACGGGCCCCCGGCCATCGGGGCCGCGAGCACGGGCGCGGACAGGGCGCTCAGGTCCAAGCGGGTCATGCGCCTACCCTGGCATCTCCCCAGGCCCCGGTGGCAC
>CAKUSI010000348.1 GCA_934678955.1 uncultured Austwickia sp.
AGCACCTGCCCCGCGGTGGCCTGATAATCCAGGGCCTCCTCGGGAGAGGAACCACGGGGCGGGAACGCCAGTGACGCGATCGGGTGCGTCTCGGTCAGGCCCCACCCGGCGGCGAACGTGGCGCCGTAGCGCTTCTTGTACGCCTCGATCAGGCTGCGCGGCGAGGCGGCCCCGCCGCAGAGGATCATGCGCAGGCAGCTGAGGTCCAAGGACGGGTCCTCGAGGCCAAGCACGTCCCACCATACGGTGGGCACGGCCCCTGCGACCGTGATCTTCTCGTCCGTGATCGTCCGGGCGATCCGGGGAGCGTGCGCGTACGACGCCGGCAGGTACAGGTCGGCCCCGACCATCCAGCACACGTACGGCAGACCCCAGGCGTTGCCGTGGAACATCGGAACGATCGGCAGGACCCGATCCTGGTAGTTCATCATCAAGGCCTCGCCGGAGGCCATCCCCAGGGTGAAGATGAACGTCGACCGCTGGCTGTAGACGACTCCCTTGGGGTTGCCCGTCGTACCGCTGGTGTAACACATCGCGGCGGCGGCGTTCTCGTCGATATCGGGCCAGTCGAAGTCCTCGGGCTCATCGGCGATGAAGTCCTCGTACTCGATGTACTCGACGGGGAGGACCGAGCGGTCCCCCTCCCCGAAGACGACGACCTTCTCCAGCGTCTCTGCCTTCTTCAACGCGGGCGCGATGTGCCCGGCGAGGTTGGCGTCGAGGAGGAGGATCTTGTCCTCTGCGTGGTTGATGATGTACGCGATCTGCTCAGGGTCAAGACGGATGTTGATCGTGTGCAGCACGGCGCCGGAACACGGGACGGCCATGTAGGCCTCCTGGTGCTCCTGGTTGTTCCACGCGAACGTACCCACCCGGTCGCCCTGCCGCACACCCGCGCGCTGAAGGGCGTTCGCCAGCTTGCCCACGCGGCGGGCGAGCGACGCGAAATCGATGCGCCGCTCCCCGTCCGCGGTGAGCGTGATGATCTGGCTGTCGGGATAGGTGTCCCGGCCGTGTTCGAAGATGTGCCGGATCGTCAACGGGAAGTCCGGCATCGTGCTGAGCATCGTCAACGCCTGTGTCAACTCCCTGAGACCTGAGAGCCGGCGCTGGCCCAGAACGGGTCACGCAGGTCTCGCTTGAGGATCTTGCCCGCGGCCGACTTCGGCAGCGGGTTGCTGCTGACCTCGAGCGTCTTCGGCACCTTGAAGCCGGCGATCCGCGCCTTGCAGTGCGCGATCAGCTCCTCCGAGGTGACGGGGACGTCCGTCACGACCACGGCATGGACGGCCTCGCCCCAGCGCGGGTCCGGGATACCGAAGACGGCCACCTCGTGCACCGACGGGTGCGCCGCGAGGGCGTTCTCGACCTCGACGGAGTACACGTTCTCACCACCGGTCACGATCATGTCCTTGGCGCGGTCCACCAGGAAGAGGTGCGAGCCCTCGTCCAGGAAGCCGAGGTCTCCCGTCTTGTACCACCCGTCGATGATCGCGCTCGCCGAGTCGTCCTGCTTGCCCCAGTACCCCTCCATCACGCTCGCGCCGCGGACGTAGAGCTCGCCGATCTCGTTCGCGGGTGCCTCCTCGCCCGTGCTCGGGTCGAGGATGCGAAGCTCCATACCGATGGCGGGCTGGCCGCAGGACTTGATCTGGGGGGTCCCGAAGAGGCGCTCCTCGTGCATGAGCACCGCGGTGATCGGGGTGGTCTCGGTCGTGCCGTAGAGGTGCACCAGTTCCGCGTCGGGGAACTGGTCATGCGCCAGCCGCAGCGTCTCGACCGACACCGGGGAGGCACCGTGGCTCAGGTAGCGCAGGGAGGACACGTCGCGCGGGTTCGCCATCTGAGCGCGTGCCGCGGCCGCCAGCATCGTCGGCACCAGCAGGGTGTGGGTGACGCCCTGGGTCTGAATCTGGTCGAGCGCCTTCTCCGGGTCGAAGGCCGGCAGGATCACATGGGTGCCCGCGCCCCAGACCGTGGACATCACGGCGAGAATCCCGCCGGTGTGGAACATGGGCGACGCGATCATCCAGCGGGTGTCCGGGTTGAACGGCCAGGCCGCCATGAAGTGCAGGCCGCTCATGAGGAGGCCCTTGTGGGTGTGCATGGCGCCCTTGGCCATGCCCGTGGTCCCGGAGGTGTAGAAGAGCACCGCCAGGTCGTCCTCTTCGACGCCCTCGCCCAGGGTGACCTCGTCCCCGGAGTCCACGAGCGCGTTGTACTCGTCCGGAATCGCGATGACCTTCTCCACACTGTCGGGCACGGGGAAGTCGCCGTCACGGAAGAGGATCTTCACGCCGGCGTCGGCGAGGACGTCGCGGATCTCGGGCCCGGCGAGGCGGGAGTTGACCGGCACGAGCACGTACCCGCAGGCCGGAACGGTGAAGTAGAGCTCGAAGTAGGCGGCGGAGTTGGGGCCGACCACGCCGATGCGGTCGCCCTTCTCCAGGCCCATCGCCTTGAGGGCGCCGCCCAGCTTGCGGCATCGGGTGGCCAGCTCGGCGTAGGTGAGTTCCTGGCCCTCGCAGACCACGGCTCGCCCGTTGGGGTTGGTGCGTACGGCGCGGTCGAGGGGTGTGGCGAATGTGTACATGCTTACTCGCAATCCCGTGCTGAACACGGCATAGGTCCGTCGCTGCTGCGCCCTGGTTACGGCCGAGACCGCAGGGCGGGCCTCATTCCGAGGGGTGGCCGACAAACGTTTCCCGCCGCGACCTAGCACCGGCGGCGAGCTGGGGTGGCTTCGCACCGGGCCCTCGGACCCGGGTTCGTCGGGGTGTGACGTAGGCCACGAGTGGGCACCAAAACTAACCGACCGTCCGGTGGGAGTCAACCACTGTGGAGTGGTTGTCCAGGACCGCTTCCGCACCCCTGTACGACCGCCTCGAAGGGCCGTCTCACGGCCGTCGACCTTGCTGACCAGCGCCTCGCCCGCGCATGATGTAACTCACTCCACAGGTCCCCCGCGTGGCCCTGGAGGCGCCACCGGCGCATGATGTAACCGAACGTTCGGTTTCCCACGGTGCGTTCACGGAAGGCGGCCGCCTGGACGACGCGCGCCATCCGCTGATCCGTCGTCAGAGCGCCCGCAAGGAGGCTCCATGCCTGAAGTTTCGATCTCCGACCTGTTGGCCGGGATCTCGGAGGCCGAGGTCACCACGACCACCATCAACCTGCGCGGGTTGAACATCCACGTGCAGATGTGCGGCGGAACGGGCCCGGCGCTGCTGATGTACAACGGCGCCTTCGCCGAGGTCGACCTCTGGAAGTCGCTGCTGCCCTACCTCAAGGGCTTCCGGATCATCATGTTCGACCCGCCGGGCATCGGGCACAGCCAGATGTCGGTGCTCCCGATGAACATGTTCGCCCTCGCCGAGCTCGGCACCCTCGTCCTGGACTTCCTCGACATCGAGAAGGCCCACATTCTCGGAGTGTCGTTCGGTGGCGCGACGGCCCAGACCATGGCGCTGCTGCACCCGCGGCACGTCGACAAGGTGGTCCTCGTCTCCACCTCGTACGGCGGCTTCGCCAAGCCCGGCAAGCTGAAGTCGTTCATGCACTTCGTCAACCCCTGGAGCTACAAGCCGGGCCGCGTCGAGAAGGTGGCGGGCGAGCTGTTCGGGGGGCGGTTCCGCGAGGAGCCGGAGCTGATCACGTCGTTCGACATGAACAAGCCGTCGAGCATCCGGGCGGCCATGTACAGGATGGCGCCCCTGATGGGATGGACGAGCCTGCCGTGGCTCTGGGCGATCCGCAAGGAAACGCTCATCGTCGGCGGGGATGACGACCCCGTGACGCCGCTGTTCAACCACAAGGTCATGGCCAAGTGCATCCCGAACTCGCACCTGCACGTGGTGCGCGACGGAGGCCACATGGTGTTGGTCGACAGCCCGGAGCGGGTCGGGCCGGTGATCTCCAAGTTCCTGCGCGAGGGCCTCGCCGCGGTCAAGGCCATCGACGTGAAGAAGGCCGAGGCCGCGAAGAAGGCCGAAGCGGCCAAGAAGGCGGAAGCCAAGAAGGAGCCGGCCAAGAGCGACGCGGCCCCCAAGAGCTCTGCGGTGCCCAGCAAGGCCCCGGCGCCCAGCGTCACTCCGACAGCTAGTGCCACTCCGGCAGCCGGCACCACCC
>CAKUSI010000349.1 GCA_934678955.1 uncultured Austwickia sp.
CATCGATTGTGCTCACCGATCACCTCGCCCTGGAGCAGATCGCCCCGTCGATCGGGACGGTCGGGGACGCGTATGACAACGCCTTGATGGAGACGATCAACGGGCTCTACAAGGCCGAGTGCGTGCGCACCACGATCTTCCACGACGGCCCGTACAAGACGATCGCCGACGTCGAATTCGCGACCGCCGGATGGGTCGACTGGTACAACCACCGCAGGCTCCACGGTAGCCTCGGAATGGTCAGCCCCGACGAGTTCGAGGCTGCCTACTACGAGACCTCACACCAGAGTTCTCTCCCCGCATAGAAGCGGCAGAGAACCTGAGGCGGTTCACGAAATCGCAGGTCGGCCGCCTTTTCGTGGAAGCGTTCGGGAAGTCGCCTATCGCGTATCTGACGATGCTGCGGACGGAACGGATGGCGGCGCTTCTGCGCACCACTGATGCGCCGATCACGGTGATCGCCGAAGAGGTGGGATGGGGCGATCCCGACTTCGCGGCCCGTCAATTCCGCCGCAGTGTGGGCGTCACCCCGAGCAGCTATCGGGCGTCGAGCCGCGTGCAGGCCGCACAGGCAACCGGGTGAAGCACGCATCCATCCCGGTCATAACCGCAGGATCGACGCTTGCGTCCTCCGAAACCTGCGCCCATCGGGTAGTCCGGTAGAGACTCGTCGGGCTCTCACCAGTCCTGACGGTCTTGGTCCTACCCCTGGCCCGTCTCGTGTTCTGACCTTCCCGGCGTACCTCACAGTCGCACGCCACCCCTTCGCGGGGGTGGCCCCAGCGGAGGGAGGTCGAGGATGGCCGCGACGAAGGAGGAAGCCCGGACTGCACGGGACGCGAAGCTCGATGAGTTGCATGAGCGGCTTACCGGCGCGGTGGAGACGCTGGTGTCCGGGCAGGACTGGGCGCGCGCTCTGGCGTTCGCTGCCCGGTTCCGTTCGCGCTCGTTCAACAACACACTGCTGATCTGGGTCCAGCACGAAGCCGCTTTCGAGGCCGGCAAGGTGCCGAACCCGATGCCGTCGTATGTCGCCGGGTACCGGCAATGGCAGCAGCTCGGCCGGCAGGTGCAAAAGGGCCAGCAGGGCTACATGATCTTCGCCCCCGTCACTGTCCGCTTTGCCTCATCGAACCCGGCTGATCCGTCGTCGTGGCGCAGGCTGGGGCCACGGGAGAAACACAAGGTCAACGAGACGGTGCGCACCCGGATGGTAGGCGCCCGCCCCGCTTACGTGTGGGATGTGGCACAGACCGAGGGCGATCCGATCCCCGAGACTCCCGCGCCGAAGCTGCTGGACGGCGAAGCGCCGGCTGGTTTGTGGGAGGGCCTGGCGGCGCAGGTCGAGGCGTTGGGGTTCGAGGTCGTACGGGTGGCGGACGCCGGGCAGATCGGAGGCGCGGAAGGCCTGACCGACTACACGACGCGGCAGGTGTCGGTGCGCACCGATGTGACGGAGGTCAACCAAGTTGCGACGTTGGTGCATGAGCTGGCCCATGTACTGATGCACGACCGCAAGGACGAGGACGCCCGCCAGCATCGCGGTATCTCCGAGGTGGAAGCAGAGTCGGTGGCGTTGATGATCGGGGCCGCGCACGGACTGGACACCAGCGGCTACACGATCCCGTATGTCGCGGGGTGGGCGTCGTCGGTCAAGGACGCCGAACCTGCCGAAGTCATCAAGGCCACCGGCGAGCGGGTACGCAAGGCGGCGCTGGGCATCCTCGACCAGCTCGACACCTTCCAAGTCTCCAACGGCACCCCACCCAGCCTCACCCGCGACGCCCCCGTTTCGGAGGCGTCGTCTCGGTCGGCGGCACCGCTGCCCGAGCGCCAGCCCGCAGGCGCGCCGGCGCTGGCAGGGCGGGGGCTGTGATGGCCGGCCCGGAGGCGCTGGAAGTGCTCGCCAAGGCCGGCCGTGACTGGCGGCTGCCTCACGCGGCGATGCTGCTGGCTGAGGGCGGCGTGGCGGTGTTCCCGTGCGCGCCGGGAGGCAAGACACCGTTGATCCGGGACGGGCGAGGCTTCCTCGACGCGACGACCGACCCCAAGCGGGTGCGGGCGTGGTGGCGGCGGAGTCCCTGGGCGAACATCGGCATCCCGACCGGCGCCGCCTCGGGCTTGGTCGTGGTCGATGTCGATATGCACGGACCGGCCAACGGCATGGCGGCCTTCGCGCGCGCTGGCGACGCCGGTTTGGTCGAGGGGTGGGGTCTGCTGGTGGACACCCCGACCGGCGGGCAGCACGCCTACTTCCCGGCGATCCCGGGCGTGGGGCAGCGGTCCTGGCAGGCGGGCAGGGTAGGTGTCGACTTCCGTGGTGACGGCGGCTACATCGTCGCGCCGCCCTCGGTGCGCATGATCGACGGCATCCCAACCCGCTACAAGATCGCAGTCGAGTACCTAGGGCAGCCGTCGCCGGTGGACTCTGCGCGGTTGCGGGACTTCCTCGACCCACGCCTTGCCCCAACTGCGCACCCTGCGCCTTCTCGGGATCGTGACGGGGCGGATGCGGATCGGCTGGCGGCGTGGCTGGGCCGGCAGGCCACCGACCGGAACTTGAAACTGTTCTGGGCCTCGTGCCGTCTCGCCGAAGGCGGCGTGCCCGTCACTGACGCGGTGGATGCGATGGTGGCCGCGGCGCAGTCGGGCTTCGGGGAGCGGGAAATCACCCGCACCGTCTATAGCGCCTACCGAAGCATCAGCGCGGGAGCCATCCGGCGTGAGCCTGTCGACCCTTTTGGCTCGTCTGGCGATGGGTTCGCTCGCTGTGATCGAGCATTGCCAGCGTCGGCATCGCGGGGGTTGTTGTGACTGGGTGGCGGGGCCGCAGGTGGGCGGTCATCACCTCGGTTGCCGGGACGGTGTTCATCGCGGCCGGCGCGTTCTGGCTGTCCTTCACGGCCTTGGCTGACCTCGCCCGCCGAGCGGGCATCGGGGAAGGGCAGGCGTGGGCGTGGCCTTTGATCGTTGATGGCGTGATCGTCGTCTCCACGGTCGCGGTGGTCGCTCTCGCTGGTGAGCGGGCGGCCTGGTATCCGTGGACACTGCTGATCGGCGGTGCCGCGGTGTCGGTGACCGCGAACGCGCTGCACGCGATCGTCGCCGCTGACGCCGACGTGCCGGCCGGCCTCGCTGCGGCGGTCGCGGCTGTCCCTCCCGTGGTGCTGCTGGCCTCGACGCATCTGACCGTCGTCCTGATCCGCACCACCACCCAACCCGCTGCCGAAGCAGCCGCGGTTCGTGAGTCGGTCGCTCTCGAAGTTATGCCGACCGAACCGTCTGGCGCAGAGCTGGCGAGGCTCGTTCCTGCCGACGTGCCGGATCGCCGTGAGCGGGCGGCGGGTCTGCGGGAGTCGGGGTGGTCGAACAAGAAGATCGCCCGGGCGCTTGATGTGCATCCCTCGACGGTGGGCCGCTGGTTCGCCGACGCGCACCAAGTTGATGAGCCCGAGCAACCACGGGCCGTCTTGGAGGGAGCGACACCATGAGCACCGACGATCTGATGCGTGAGCAACCACCGCGCCGCATCGAACCCGAACAAGCAGAGAAGCCCGACCCCGAGGCGGCCGAGGTGGCGGGGACGCCAGAGGCGGTCAAACAGGAGACGGCCCGCCGGGAGGCGGTGCGGGAGCGGCTGGATCAGGTGCGCGGCCGGGGCGTGGAGTGGGTACGCCCGACCGATCTGATCGTGCGGTCCAGCGGAACGCTGGCGGGGCGTGGGATCGAGTTCAACAGCGAGCAGGGCCGCCGGTTCCGCTCGTCGCTGGCGGCGGGGGCGCGGTCGGTGTCGGAGCGGGCGAAGCGGTTGCCGCCGTTGTCGGCGTTCGGGCGTCGCGGCCAGCACGTCGAGGGTCCGGCACGGTCCGGGGTCGGGATGAGGTAGCCGGGGTGGTGATGAGTCATGGACAGCCAGCACGGCGGGGTGACGGTCGCCAGGAGCGACCGGCGCACCTGCCTGCCAGGAGGTGCCCCGACCATGACTTCGACCACGACGACGGCAACCGATCCTGGAGGAATGATCAAATCCTGTGGATGGTCTCCCCGGGTTCCGCAGTTGGTGGGCAGACGAATCGCCTGAATTCGCGGGTTGACTAGGCCGAACGCATGGTTTCGGCGC
>CAKUSI010000350.1 GCA_934678955.1 uncultured Austwickia sp.
GCCCGGGCTGCATGGGGAGCATCTTCTGGGTCCTGTCCAACGCCTGGATCTGCGACTTCTCATCGACACAGAGCACAATGGCGTCCTCCGGTGGCGCCAGGTACAGCCCGACCACATCGGTGACCTTCGCGACCAGCTCGGGGTCGGTGGAGAACTTGAACGTCTCGGACCGCCACGGCTGAACGCCATACTCCCGCCACGCGGTGGCCACCGTCGCGTTCCCGATCCCCAAGTGCTGCCCGAGCAGCCGGGACGACCAGTGCGTCACCCCGTACTTCTTCGGCGGCGGCTTCAGCGTGGTCGCCACGATCTTGCGGTGGTCGACGACCCGCGGCCGGCCACTGCGCTCCAGGTCATCCAGGCCCTTCAGTCCGTGCTCGGCGTACCGGTTGCGCCACTGCAAGACGGTCACCTTTGACACCCCGACCCGGGCGGCGATCCGCTCATTGGCCTCCCCGTCCGCAGCAGCCAGCACGATCCGGGCCCGTTGAGCCAACCCCGCTCGCACACTCGTCGAACGCGTGATCCGAGCGAGTTCTTCTCGATCACCCTCACGCAACGCCAATGCCGGGGCAGGACGATTCGCCATGCCTCATCATCCCAAGAACCAAACCGTTCAGGAACTAACGACACGCCCCACTAGCCCGCTCGTCGGCGAGCTGGCGCTCGTTCGCGGTTCTGCCTTCCTCGGTGAGCGACCATCCGTTCAGGCCCGCGAACGAGTTGTATTGCACCCAGCCGTGCTGTTCTGCCTCGTGCAGAATCTCGCCTGTTAGGTCGTGGCCGACCCCAGCGCGCTCGGCGATCGCGGCACCGTCTGCCAGGCCCAGGAGACGCACCGCGTGCAGCACCAGCAAGGACGGCGGTGAGGGTCGGGTCATGCTCGGTCGCCCTGCCGGGTGGTCAGTCGGGAGAAGTGCTGCTGACACGCCTGGGGGGAGCGGAAGCCCATCGCCTCGGCGATCTGCGCCCAGGTCAGCCCCGCGGTTCTAGCGGTGAACAGCAAGCCGGTCTCGACGCCGTCGACCTCGGCCCGCGCCGCCGGAAGGAGAGCGAGTGCGTGGAGCAGGTCTTCGGGGGCGAGGTTCGCGGAGCGCCAGAGCGCGAACTGCGTCAGCTCGACGGCCGTGGGCGGTATCGGTGCGGGCCGCCACGGGCGGGCGTCCAGACCGTCGGCGCCGAGCGCGAGAAGCCGGTCCTGCGCATCTTGCTCCCGGCGCGCCTGGGCGTGGTCCCTCTCGGCTGACTGGTCGACCTCGTGCTTGCGTTCCATGCCTCCATCCTCGACAATCAACATATTGTTGTCAATAGAACGTTGATGGATGAGGGTATGGTCACGACTCTGCGGAACGCGCGTGCGGACACCTGCGGCGGCAAGGCGGCGACGCTGGGCGTGCTGCTGCGGGCTGGTCTGCCGGTCCCAGATGGGTTCGTGGTGCCCTTCGCCGCCTACCGCGCCGCTCGGAGTTCTGCCGGGTTCTCGGTGTTCGAGGCGTTGCGGGAGGCGCTCGCCCGGCACCTTGGGGAGCTGGGCGATCCGCTCGTGGCCGTGCGCTCATCGGCCGCGGACGAGGACACCGCCGGAGCGTCCGCGGCCGGTCAGTACGAGAGTGTGCTGGCCGTGCGCGGCGCACAGGCGGTCGCGGAGGCGATCCGGGTGTGCTGGGCGTCGTCGTCCTCAGAGCGTGCCACCGGCTACCGGGGCCACCTGGACGGCGGTGCCGTGGACCGTGAGCCGGACATGGCGGTGCTCGTCCAGCGCATGATCGACGCCGATGTGTCGGGAGTGATGTTCACCCCGACACGGCCCGAGGACAGCACCCGGATCGAGGCATCCTGGGGCCTGGGCGTCAGCATCGTCGGGGGGAGGGTGACCCCGGACACCTACGAGGTCGCAACGGACGGAAGTATCCGCCGCACCCTCGCGCACAAGACAACCCGGTTCGATCGCACCCACGACAGCACCGGCGTAGCCGTTTACGATGTGCCGGAGCGACAGCAGACACTCCCGACGCTGGACGATGCGGCCGCATCGACCCTCACGACTCTTGGGCGCCGGATTGCGGGGCTTCTTGGCCAGCCGCAGGACATCGAATGGGCGATCGCAGACGGACAGGCGTGGATTCTCCAAGCCCGACCGATCACCGCGTCCCTCCCTCCGGCGTCGGCGCAGACTCCCACCCCGGAAGGCGCGTCGTTGGTCGGGTCGCCGGGAGCCCACGGCGTCGTCACCGGGGTAGCCCGCGTCCTGCACAGCCCGTCCGAGTTCGCCCGCGTCCGGCCTGGGGACATTGTGATCTGCCCCTACACCGACCCCGCCTGGACACCCCTGTTCCGCGTCGCCGCCGCTGTCGTCACCGAGACGGGCGGGGTGCTCTCGCACGCAGCGATCGTCGCCCGTGAGCACGGCATCCCCGCCGTCCTCGGCGTCCCGCAGGCAACCACACGCATCCGCGACGGCGCCCAGATCACCGTCAACGGCACCGAAGGCACCATCACCACGGCACAGGACTGACACCGACCACGCACTCAATAGAAAGGAAGCGGGGCTTTGGCGCCAAGCGCCCAGGCCCTCAGCAACTCATGGCAACCAGGTATCTCTACATCGCACGACACGGCGACGCCGACGCATTCGGCGAGTTCACCGACACCGGCCGCGAACAGGCCAAGCTCCTCGGCCAGCGCCTCGCGCACCTTCCCATCGACGCGGTATGGCACTCCCCACTGCCGCGAGCCGCCGCCACCGCGCAAGAAGTGGCTGCGCAACTCCGGCCAGGAACGCCCGTCGCCGAAGCCGCGGAGCTCATCGACCACGTGCCCTATGTACCGGCGCCCGAGGAAACGCCCCAGGCCTGGGTGCCGTTCTTCGACGGCTACGACCCCGCAGAAGCCGCCGCCGGCAACCGGACCGCGCACAGCCTGACCGCCCGGTTCGCCGCGCCGCCCGAGCACGGCGACGACGTCCACGAAGTGCTCATCACCCACTCCTACCCGATCGCCTGGCTCATCCGCGACGCCCTAGACGCACCCCCGGTGCGATGGCTCGGCCTCAACAGCGCCAACACCGCGCTCACCCTGATCGAGCACCGTCCCGGGCTCCCCAGCATCACCATGTTCAACGACATGAGCCACCTGCCCGCCGAACTCCGCTGGACCGGGTTTCCAAAGGCCAGTCGACCCTGAACGAATGCATGATTCGCTATCACCCCGAACAAGCGCTATGCGCCGCCGTCGCCGATGCGGTAGAGGGTGCTGAGTGCATGGAGGGCTTGAGCGGGTACGACGCCGTTGCCGAGAGCGGCGAGTTGTTCCGGCGGGGTGAGCCCGAGGTCGGGATCGGTTACCCATCCAACGGGCAGACCCATCAGCCATTCCACGAACCGGGGCGCGGGCCGGTACTGTCCGTCGTCGCTCACGAGGGTTGGTGAGGGGGCTTGTCGTCCGGTGAGGTGTTCCCATCGTCGGATTGCCAGGGCGTAGCGTCCCCAGCGTCGAAGAGTTGCCCGATCAACGGCCACAGCAGCTCCGGCTCCCGATGACGACGTGAACCGGCCGGGCCGTTCAGGGCCAGGTCGATGACCTGGTGGGACAGGGCGATGGTGCCGCGCCTTGCGCGTACCCGGTCCAGGCTCTCCCCGCCGCGCGCTGCGTCGGAGGCCAGCGGTGTCCGAAACAGCGCGGCGGGCGAGGATGAAGATCCGAAAACGCGTGTGGGGTGCTCCGATGTCGGAAGCGGGTAGGCCGAGCCAGCGTGAGTCGTACCCGAGGTCGGCCAGATCGCCGAGTACGGCGCTTATGCGGAAGTTCGCCTAAGCGCCGTTATTAGGAGCTGGTGGTTATGTTGAGCGTCGGCGGTGCGGAATTGGACCGCGGGGTAGAGCAAGGGCAGCGGTTGCGCGACAAGCGCTTCCCCATCAGGCGGACCGAGGCATTGTTCGTCACCCGGCGCGGCGACCGGCTGGCGACCTCGACCAGCGGGCAGGCCTTCCGACAGATACGCGCCCTGGCGGGAATGACCGGCACCACGACCGAGGCAGCGGCACGGTTGCATGACTTCCGGCACTCGTTCGCGACGAACACCCTCATCGGACACATCCGCGCC
>CAKUSI010000351.1 GCA_934678955.1 uncultured Austwickia sp.
TCCGAGCTGGTCACCAACCAGGTGCACGAACCGCCCACGCGCCGCCGCTCAGCCGACGCCTCCCACCTCGCTCCAGCCCCGTCGGCGCCCAGCGCTGCCGATCTCTCGCGGTTCGCTCGAACGGGTTGTCACGCGTCTTGCAAGCGAGGCGCGCCGCCGTCCGAAAGTGACCTCAGAAGTCACAGTCCCGGTGGCCTGTCGAGCTCACCTTCGGGGTGAGGAGAGGCGGTGACAGGTGACGGTTTCGATGCGGGTGATGTCCGCCGGCGACGGCTACAAGTACCTCCTGCGCACCGTCGCCACAGGCGACGGCGACCGAATACTCTCCACACCACTCACGAGGTACTACACGCAGGAAGGAACCCCGCCCGGGCGGTGGATCGGATCAGCCGTCACCGCACTCGGCGGCGGATCGATCACCGTTGGCGATGAGGTCTCCGAGCAGCAGCTTCAACGTCTCATCGGACAAGGCCGAGACCCAGTCACTGACCAGGCTCTGAGGAGTCCGTATCGGAAGTACCCGACCGTGGCCGAGCGGATCGAGCGTCGCACCGCACAGCTCGACGCCGACCTCCCGGTGACTGAGCGCGCCGAAGCCGTCGCTGCAATCGAGGCCGAGGAGAGCGGTCGTGGGGTGCGGAAGGCGGTTGCGGGGTTCGACTTCACGTTCTCGATCCCGAAGTCCGCTTCAGTGCTGTGGGCTGTGTCCGACGCGGGAACGCAATCGTTGATTGCGGATGCGCATCATGCGGCGGTTGCGGAGATGGTTGCGTTCATCGAGCGAGAGATTGCTGCAACCCGTGTCGGCGCAGCGGGACGCAACGGGGCGGTTGCGCAAGCCGATGTGTCCGGGGTGATCGCAACCGCGTTCGATCACTACGACTCGCGAGCGGGCGATCCGCATCTGCATACGCACGTCGTGATCTCCAACAAGGTGCAGACCGTCCACGACGGCAAATGGCGCTCCCTCGACGGCCGCCCCCTGCACGCCGCCACCGTCGCCCTCTCCGAACTCCACGAAGCCGTCTTCGCTGACCACCTCACCCGCGCGTTCGGCGTCGAGTGGGAAGCCCGAGACATGGGACGCGACCGCAACCCCGCCTGGGCGATCACGACCGTGCCGGAGATGCTGGTCGCGGAGTTCTCGTCCAGGTCCCGGCAGATCGATCAGGAGAAGAACCGGCTCATTGCCGAGTACGTCGCCCGCCACGGGAGGCAACCATCGCTTGCGACGGTGATCAAGCTCCGCGCGCACGCGACATTGGCGACCCGGCCGGAGAAGCAGGTCCGTTCCCTCGCGGACCTCACCGGTGAGTGGCGGGAGCGGGCGTCGCACCTCCTCGGTGAAGACGCCACCCGCTGGGCGCGCACCGTGACCGCGAACCCCGTACCAATGTTGCTGCGCGCAGATGACGTGCCGCTGGACGTGATCGAGTCACTCGGGCGCAGCGTGGTTGAGGTGGTGGGTGAGAAGCGTTCGACCTGGCGGAGGTGGAATCTCACCGCCGAGGCTGCACGCCAGACCATGCCCTATCGGTTCGCGACCATGCAGGATCGTGAAGCGATCGTCGGAATGGTCGTAGACGCAGCCGAACGCGCGTCGATCAGGTTGACCCCGCCGGAACTCGCCTCGAGCCCTGCCGTGTTCCGCAGGGCCGATGACAGCAGCAGGTTCCGGCCAGTGGGATCGACGGTCTACTCGTCGCCGGGCATCCTTGCAGCCGAAGACCGGCTCCTTGACCGCGCCCGCAGTACCACTGCGCCCGTCGTGCCGGTCGAGGCTATCGAGAAGGTCGCCGGACGGCCGGATCGTGAGGGACGTTTCCTCAGTGACGACCAGGCGGCAGCACTTGCCGGGGTCGCGGTCTCTGGGCGGGCGGTCGATGTGTTGGTTGGCCCGGCCGGGGCGGGGAAGACGACGGCGATGCGCGCGTTGCGCACGGCGTGGGAGCGTGAGCATGGGCGCGGCAGCGTCATCGGGCTCGCGCCGTCCGCGGTCGCCGCGCAGGTCCTCGCCGATGATCTCGGTATTCGGACGGAGAACACCGCGAAATGGTGGCAAGACCACCAAGACGCAGGCGCATCGTTCCGCAAAGGGCAGCTCGTGATCGTGGACGAAGCCTCCCTCGCCGGCACCCTCTCCCTCGACCGCATCACCGAACACGCGGTGGAGGTCGGCGCGAAGGTGCTGTTGGTGGGTGACTGGGCGCAACTGCAATCCGTCACCTCTGGTGGCGCGTTCTCCCTCCTCGTCCACGACCGCAGTGACGCCCCCGAACTGGTCGACGTGCACCGCTTCGTCAACGACTGGGAGAAGATCGCATCCCTCGACCTCCGTCACGGCCGCCCCGAAGCGATCGACACCTACGCCGAGCACGATCGCATCGCGGGCGGCGACACCGAGGCGATGATCGACGCCGCCTACACCGCGTGGCGCACCGACACTCTGGCGGCGGTTTCGACGGTGCTGATCGCGGACTCGAACGACTCCGTCCATGCCCTGAACCAGCGTGCACGCGCCGACCTGATCCTCGACGGCACTGTGGATGCTCGCCGTGAAGTCGCCCTCCAAGGAGACGCTCGTGCAGGAGTCGGGGACCTGATCATCACCCGCAAGAACGATCGCCGCCTCCACACCCCGCGCGGGTGGGTGCGCAACGGTGATCGCTGGATCGTCACCGACATCCGAGACGACGGATCACTCACCGCCCGCCGCGCCGACAGCCGCGGCACCGTGATCCTTCCCGCCGACTACGTCTCGGATCATGTTGATCTGGGTTACGCAGTGACGGCGCATAGGGCGCAGGGGATCACGACCGATACCTCTCATGTTCTTGTTGATCCGTCTACGACGAGGGAGAACCTGTATGTCGCGATGACCCGCGGTCGGCACGCGAATCTCGTCTACGTCGCCACCGACCGCCCGGACGACAACCACGCCACCCCGCACCCCGCCGACGACCCGGATACGACCGCGCGGAGTGTGCTTTACGGGGTGCTGCAGCACGTCGGCGCGGAACTCTCCGCGCACGAAACGATCACCGCCGAGCAAGAGGCGTGGGGGTCTGTCGCGCAACTCGCGGCCGAGTACGAGACGATCGCGCAAGCCGCGCAACACGACCGCTTCGCCACCCTCATCCGCCAATCCGGCCTCACCCCAAACGAGGCAGAAGACGCGATCCAATCTGACACGTTCGGGGCGCTCTCCGCGGAGCTGAGGCGTGCGGAGGCGAACCACCACAACATCGACGCACTCATGCCGCGCCTGGTCGCTGCTCGCGGCTTCGAGGACGCCGACGACATCGCCTCCGTTCTGCATCACCGCCTCGCCCGGGCCACCGCACGCCCCGCTGGTTCCGGCCGCACCCGCAAGGCGCCCCGTCTGATCGCCGGCCTCATCCCCGAAGCCACCGGCCCGATCAGCACCGAAATGAAGAAGGCGCTCACGGAACGTCGCGAGCTGATCCAGCAGCGCGCCGAAGCCGTCCTCGACCAAGCCCTCAGCGAGCGGCAGGAATGGGCGGTCGTACTCGGAGACGCACCTACCGAGGAGAAGGCCGCAGCAACATGGCGGCGGCAAGCGCAGACAGTGGCCGCATACCGCGACCGCTACGGCATCACCACGAGGACACCACTCGGCCCAGCGCCCGATAGCGACGCACAGAAGATCGACGCGGCCCGAGCGAAAGCCGCCGTCGCAAGGCTCCGCGACCTCGCCGGCGTCGATGGCAGCGATGATCCGTCGCGGACGATGCAGCGCGAGGGTGCGAGCCGGGGCCTGTGACCGAGTGCCCTTCCGAATGTCGCCGGTGCGTCGTATCTTGGTAGGTGAGGCGGATTTCTCCTTGATATGACGCTCCTCGGGGCAGGCCGCAAGGCCACTCACACACGCACCGCCTCCGACGATCCGTCGTGCATGTGAGAGGAAACCCCGTCATGATCCGCCAGCTCTGGTCCCTTAGCGTTCATACTCGCGCATTCCTGCGCCGCTACATGCCCACCAACATCCTCCTCGACGCCATCCGCACCAGGCGAGGACTCAAATGGGG